>JBBQAD010000343.1:0-4444 GCA_038315885.1 Fibrobacteria bacterium
CGTATGGAATGAACTCGCTAAAGGAGACAGAGAATACGCTGCAGGCTTAGTCGCCTTTAATTCCATTTTTCAAGTTTTGACCTATTCTCTTTATGCTTGGATTTTTATCCGCTGGTTACCTCCGCTTTTTGGACTTCAGGGTTATGCAATTGAACTATCAATGTTATCGATCGCGAAAAGTGTGTTTATCTATCTAGGTTTGCCATTCATTGGCGGCTATTTAACTCGCAAATTACTTTTGCCGCGTATGGGATTTGAAGGATATCAAAAAAACTTTGTCTCTAAAATAAGTCCCCTTACCCTAATTTTCCTTTTATTTACAATTGTTATCATGTTCGCACTAAAGGGTGACGCAATTATAACTCTACCCTTGGATGTCTTGCGCATCGCTGTTCCACTTTCCATTTATTTTCTGATTATGTTTGGGGTGAGCTTTATAATGGGTAAATATTTCGGAGCCAATTATGCTTGTACTGCATCCTTATCTCTAACCGCAGCTAGCAATAATTTTGAACTCGCCATCGCTGTGGCCATCGCTGTTTTTGGAATTCAATCAGGCGTAGTCTTCGCGACTGTAATTGGTCCGCTTGTAGAAGTACCGGTTCTGTTATTGTTGGTCAAATTGTCGCTTCGTTTACAGTCTTGCTGGAAAACGCCTGTAATATCTTAAAACGTTTAATGTCTAATAGGTGGCATGGGCACCTTTTGTTTAGTGCCTTGCCATGCAACTTCAAGAATAGACCAAATTCCTTTTGGTCGGGCATTCGACCAATCAATGTGATTCAGCCCTTTTTGTAATCCGTAATTTTGGAGTGATACCGGTTTTTTTCTCAAGCGAGTCTGGATGGATTCCTGTCGTCCATACCTGCCAATTGTCGAAACTGCTTTTGGGAGATGATACACTCTTTCGGGAAGTTCGCCAAAATAGGCATCAGGTGAATTTCTTTTTCCATAACCCATGCGGATTTCACGAAAGAGTGTATCATCTCCCAAAATTTTCGAACTAGAACTCGCAGTAGGTTGTAAACCTGTAGAATATAAGTTTGGCAAAAATTCAAAGCGATGCTGGCCAACCCCGTCAATATTCACACTCCAATGAGAATGAAAGGGATTCGCTACCAATAGTTGCAGGCTATCTGAATTTCATGAAAATAAAAGGTTCTGATCCAAATGGACCTCTTCAGAATCCAACTGATCGAGACGATAAGACTCATGTATGGCTTCTTGTGTCCAGGTTTCCAAGTGTGTGTGTTTACTCTTACACTTCCATTGCAAACCATCTGGATAGCTCTGGGTCTTTGCAGACCAGACTTTACCAATCACATTGAGACTGGAATCTTGCAAAACAAAGTAAGTGCGAAAATGAACAGGGTCTGTACCGGAGCTAGTGAAATGAAATACTAGTGAATCATTGCGGAGAATTTCAATCTTTCCAGATTCAAATTTTTTCTTGCCTAACATGGGAGTGAACCATTGCATATCAAAGGATTCTGAACTGTAGATCGCAGGCTTAACAGATTGCAAAGATCCAAAATCTACTGCGTCATTTTTACAAGAAAATTTGAGCCGAAGATAATTGTTGGAAAGAATGCAGCTTTTTCCATCTGTCTGCACCGAAGATTGCGCAAAAGAGTAAAGAAGCGAAAGAGCCCAGAGAAGGGTCACGAAAGGTGAGAGTTTAATTTTCATTGTTGCAAATGCGGAGTATTAGTCCATTGTTGCCATACTAGTCAAAAATGAAAATTCCGCATGAAGGAAATGCGAGGTCTTCACTTTCGTTTTTGAAACTCTAGAATTTGCCTCAAAAGAGGTCTGAAGAATACCCAAAGAGTCCTAAGGGATATTTGTTACTGGCAAACTGATATTTCTTCCGCGCGGGGTATATAGGGCATCGTTCCCATCGGAAAACAAGATGATACGTGACCCCTGCCCCGAAATAGCTTGTAGCACCGAGGGCTTTCTTCGACTGGCAAGCAATTTGTCTTTGGAAAAAATTCCAACAATGGGTGCTTCGCCAAAGTACAATCGATTCAGAAAGGGACTGTAACCAAAGTGAATTCCGTTGGCTGTTAGTTCGCTTTCCATTCCTGAGCCTGTGATCGTGGCTACCGGAGCTATTCCTGTTCCAATTAGCATGGCCACCCATATTTTTGCACTAGCAGCGTTAAGTTGTATCTGAAAGGGTTTTGCGACTTTTATCCCTGAACCTTCATCAGAAAGAATCCAAGCCTTTACCCAAGAATCTCCTCGACCCCGTAGAATGAAAAACTGGCGACCTGACTCCACACCGTCTTCAATAGCTAAGGGCCCGCCTTCTGCGACAGGCGGAATATTCAATTGCCAGGCATATTGGCGTTGGACTACTGAATTCAAATCATCGAGAATAGAAATCGCGGGTGTATCATAGTAAAAATCAACAAGCGCATGACGTTGTGCGAATTTTAATCCCAAATTTCGATATTTTTCTCCACCATCGACCAGCACGTATCCTCCGGTATGACTGCGCTGGGCAAACTGTGTCACTCCGGTATCGGATGATTCCATGTTCTTGGCAGTAAATTCAAATGCTTTTCCATCAACCAATAGGCTAGAAAATTGATTTGAATTGCTAGTCATGCCTGGACCGTGAAAAAACAAGGTTCCGTGGGTAGTTAAGCCAACATGAAAGGCTTCACTTTGATTATGAACATTTTCGTTCCAGTCTTGATCGCTCAGAACGGAGAATAACACATCGGTCGAATCTTTCCATTGATTCCTGAAAAAGAAGGCACCCTTTTTTTCATCGATGGCCAGAACCGGTAATTTTCCGCTGGGATTACTGGGCAGTGGGTTGAGTGGATAAAATAATATGTTCCAGACTGTACCAGCCCGTCTATAATCAAATCGTTTTGCATCAGTACCCGGTGAAAGAACGCCAATGTATCTGTCATACCAGTATAAATAATAGGGTAAATCCTGATCGGGCACATAGCCCAGCATCGCACTCATCCATCCGTCCTGATGATCGCCGGGATTGCCAACCCCATTCTGTAAGCTGAACTTACCGGATGAAAAGGAAGATATCTGCATCATCCAGCGCCACCATGGATGCTTCATGGCCTCGGTATCCAAACTGGAGTCTCCCACATTTCTTAAGGCTATCAAGGCAGGAACCAAAAATTGTCCTGCAAACATGGCGTAAGAGTTACCTTCACCAGTAACACCTAGTGTACCGTAGGACTGAATATTTTGAAGCAATAAGTTTTTTAAAAAACCATATCTTTTTTTACGAGTTAGGTCTGAAGGAAGTGGGATGTCATTGGCACTGCCCGTAGGCACATCGGCCTGATATATTCCACTTACAGTATCCTTTTCCTGATAGACCGAAAGCATCATCATGAGTTCGGCACCTCGGCATACTGCAACCCAATTTGAGTGATAGGGGGCCCATACATGGTTTCCAGTCTTTTGGGGATACTCCAATTCTGTCCACTCATTTAATGATTTCACGATGATGGATTTAACCCATTGCTTTTGAGTGAGGCTCCAGCCATTGTAACAGAAATCATATGCGACAGCAAAACCCAAACCGACGGTCGCTCGGCCTAGACCATAACCGCTATCAGGAAGCTTGATGCTGCTTTCGATTTTATAGTTATACAATTTCTGCAAAGCATTGAACGCGAGATTCGACCAAGCGGTATCACTTGTCAATAAATAAGCCAAAGCTGCCTCACGGGCCATAAAACTGTAACCATAGTTTCGGCCTTCGTATACATTCGGATCAAATTGTACTGCCCGAGCCTTTAATGCTTCAAAGGCATGGCTCTGAACGGAAGTGGGATCGAGAACTCGTTTTTGTAATTCAACCAACTTTAAGCTATCGACCCACAATCTTGGATGCTGTTCGAGAGATACTGGGCCTTGTGAATAGCTATGTGCAGGCAAACTGATAAATAGAGCCAGCAGACATAGGTACACTGGCCATGTATTCATCGGTAATTTTTTTGGAATCAGTATCATTTATCAAATTTTCCAGTCTATTTTATCGGCTTTTGAATTCGAGAATTCTGGTATTCCCATTATAAGGAATGGAAGTTCAGACCGGCCTGAAAAAAGCAAAATTTTACCCAAATGGCTAAAGGATTTTGGTGAAACTAGGGCGACAATGCCTTATTTGGCCAACTTTGCTCCCTCCGTTCCTTTCCTAAGCGAATTGAAAATCGTTTCCCTAACTTGGGTACCCATGGGCTCAGATTCGCGGTGCAGGTGATGACCGCCATTAGGAACCAGGATTTCGCGATAGGATTTGACATGGCCGGCGAGATAGCTGAGATTCCATTTCCGGTCTACCACATGGTCACGAGTTCCCTGTAACACCGTAATGTGAAAGCGATTGTTGATTATTAGAGGGTCATTTAGTGTATCACTTGCGCTTGTGGTCAATTTCTGATTCCAAAGCACC
>JBBQAD010000098.1:0-9290 GCA_038315885.1 Fibrobacteria bacterium
AGCCCAGCACCATTTTCGCGCCCCCGTAGTCAGCTCGTCAGTGATTCTGTTCTTGGCTCCCTGATTTTGGTTACGGGTGTACCTGCTTTCTTCATAGGAACCCTGAATGGCATAGACATTGTTCTGTGAGATGCAGGCATAGGGGTAAGGTCCATCGGTTTTTTTCCAGAGCAAATTTCCGGTTTTTGCATCATGGACGCTTAAGGTTTTATTATATGCCTGAAGTACTTTTCCATCGGAATACAACACAATGCCAAATTCCAGATCGCAAGTCTTGCGATCCAGAATGGGTCCGCCCTCGTAATAGCGCAGTATGTTTCCATTTTCGAGATCCATGGCTGCCAAGGGTTTTCCATCAGCCACGTATGTAAACAGCATGTTATCGCCTAGACACAGCGCGCGGCCACGCGCATCGTAATCACTTTGCGCTTTGGTTAAGGTCTTTACTTTCCAAAGCAAGCGTCCGTTGTAGGCATTTCGGCATTTCATCCATAAGTGCCCCTCTTTATCAACCACCGAACCTTCTACTCCAATATGTTTATCATGCCAAGTCCGAGAACCTGCGCCCTGGTTTAAGGTAAAGCCATTGTCTCTATCCGGATAGTCCGCTACCCATTGCAGCGAATTGGGGACACCGATTGTCTTATCGGCTATGTGCATGTTACACTCTGCGCCTCCTTCAAACATATTGAAATCGGCATAATCGGCAGGCTGGGCCTTGGGATAGGCTTTCCAGGAGCCACCCTTTTTCAGGTATGCTGCGCCTTCGGGAGCCACAATGCGCATAATTTCTTGTTCTGTTACACCTGCCCCAAGCCCATCCAGGTCAGCTACCACCAGATTGGGCAGATTGTCTGAGAAGGGCAATGGATTTAACGACGGGTAATTATCTATAGTCACAACGCCCTGCAGATTTCGTGAGGCAACTGTTCTGGTTGCGGTTTCACGGTCGCCTCGATTAAGCGCAATACCATAAACCACCATTTTTCCGCCATTAGCGAGATCCGATTCTAAGGTCCCATTTGTCGTTCCAATTCGAACGCAAAGTCCTTGGGTTTCGCCTGTAGCGGAGAAAATTTCGGTCGCAGTCTGGGCAGTAGCAAGCCCTAAACAAGCAAATAAAACGAATGGAATAGCGAAAATAGACTTAAAAGTCCTCAAAATTTACCTCCAGAAGTCCTTCAGTTAGGGACTAAAATAGGGCCAAGATCGAGAATAAGTATACGGTATTAAGAGGAAATATGGCGAAAATAAATTTTTTTTTATCAAAAGTAGTCTATTAGTCTAAAATCTAAAGTGGTGTATACCAAGGAGGGCAATTAACTATCTGATCTACCTTTTCTAATGAGCTGCAATGCGAGCGGTTCCCTTGCATGAAATGGCGAACACCTTACTTTCTGCTACTAAATTTTCTTAAGTATTTGATAAGCTTTTCAAGACCACTGTAACTCTAGAAGAACATGCTGTAGTACAGAATATTTTTCAGCTAGCCTGCATCGGATTCATTAGCTGTTTCACTAGTTTCTGGGGATTTTGCTTAAACTTGCATTCGATTGCAATGAAACCCCCTGCTCTTTCAATTAGAAAATTGACTTCTTCATCTTTATGATTCGCCGAAACCAAAATGAGAGTCTAGTACCCTGATTGTAAATGTGCGAATAATTCGACTAATAGGGGTCAGGTTCTTTAGAATTTTGAGATTTTAATACTAGAGGGATTTTGATTTCAAAAGGTCTTTAGGCCAGTGACAGCTGCTCTAAATGTCGAATTTTGCTACACCATGTTGTCTTTAGACAGCGAAATCGAAGGGAAGACTACACGTATTTCATTCATACCTCGTTAGATTGTTCAGTATATTCGCAGTAATTGCTTAATCCAAATGGTGAGGAGTTCTTTGTGATGCTCAATTCGGTTGGCAAGGAAAATAGCAGTCGAGAAAATTCTGGCCGCAACACCAATCGTCGGGATTTCTTGAAGTCTGCGGCTTCTGGGGCGGCGGTCTTAGCGCTAAGTCCTAGTTTAGCGACAAAAAGCTTTGCTTCGACTTCAAAATCAAATGGCTCCATTCCGACTGGCTATGCTTACAATCCCAATTTTGCCTTGTTTGGTTACAATGGGGGAGATGTACCTGAAAGGGTAAAATGGATTGACTACAAAATCAATCAATCGGGTTTGGCAGAACAGCTCGAAAAAGTGACACCACTTTCTGATCCATTGCAATATATCAAAAAGCTTCATACAGCCGGTCATGTCTCCGGCATCCAAAGCTCAGTAAAGCAAGAGGATTTTCTTTACAGTCAAGGTGAAATCGCTGAAATCGCAGTGTCACATGTTCTTGGCGCAGTAAAAGATGTGTGTGATGGAAAACTTAAGAATGCCTTTTGTAACATACGCCCACCAGGTCACCATGCGGTAAATACTGTTTATACACAAGGCTACTGTGACTATGGCAATGTTGTATTAGCTGCCGAGTATGCACTAACACAAGAAAAAATCAACAAAGTTTTAATCATTGATTGGGATTATCATCAAGGCAACGGCACGCATTCATTAATCTGCGGCAATAAAAATATCTTGTTTTTCGAAACATTTTCGCCTTATATGTACACGACCGCCTGTGATGACTTGCATGCCATCAGTCCCGATGACGATGTGACAGAAGGCAGCGATAGAATCAATGTACTGATGCCTCGTGGATCAAACAACGATTTGTTTATCCGGGTATTTGAAGAGAAATTGGTCGCCGCTGCCGAACAGTTCAAGCCAGATATGATATTAATTTCCAGCGGTTTTGATTTGAAGGGATTTGACAGTCATGGTTCACATAGTGTTACATCGAGGGGAATTTCTCAATTAACTCGCATTGTAATGGATATTGCGGATTCCTATTCCGAAGGACGCATTGTATCGATGCTGGAAGGGGGTTATGCAGACTCTTTTTCTAGTGAAAGCTGCCTTTCCACCGGTGATTACACATTCTACGGACTGAGTGAATGTGCACAAGCCCACATTGCAACTTTGTCGACCGGTGATGTTCAAGCGGAGAGTGACTTTTATCGCAGGGTGGATAAGTATCTGTGTTCACCGGTCGGAATCTATTCCCAAATCTTCAATAAAGGCAGCGAACAACTGCGCATTCTTAACGACCGACTCTATTGGGATAGAGGTGAACGGCAAGTCATTTCGGTTAATGTATACAACTTGCAGGGTGAAGTGACTGGACGTCTAAAAACCAATGGTGACTTTGCTCAAGGTCTGGAATTAAGGGGCTTAACTGGCAGTCAGGGCGCTTCGGGTCGCATAAGGGGACCCTACATCATCAAAGCCTTATTTGCTGATGGGGAGATGGGAACAATTGCCTGGAGGCCATGAAATTAAAGGAGTATAAAGACCATCGTTATTGAAAAGAACTAGCGATAGCCAGATACTAATTACTACCCTGGCACGCGATAGTTACAATGCTGCCAATTCGGTTGCCAATGTTCGTTAAACCCTAATATGGCAAGCTTCGCATCGCAGAGTAAAAAGCGAAGTGAAAAATTCACAGCTTGTTTCAAATTGAATATTTTAGATAGTTTTTAAGGGCTTTGGTTTATAAATTCTGTGATATCTTAAGGTTTTCAAGTGGGGACCCCTCAGTCCATTTAGGTTCAGAAAAGTCAATTTTGGGATAGAGTACCTCAAACTCAAATTCATTGCCGAGTAGCGTAAGGCAAAAGCCCTAGAGGCCTAGGTTGGCGAAGGGATGAAGGAAATAAACAGAATGAAAAATAAAATGAAGCATTACCCATTGAGGCATCCCAAGGCAGGTTTGTCGCCCGTGTTACCCTTGTTGCTATTTATGTTTATATCACTATTGGGTTTTACGATCACATTTTCACAAACCATTAATATTCCCGATGGTATCAGTGTAGTTCGTGGAATCAAAGTGGGATTCGGAGATCCTTGTAATAAGGATAAAGATGATAATCCCTCAAGTCACTGGGGAGAGGCTATTCGAATTTGGCAGTTCGCGGAAGTTTGTATCGAGAAAGGTACAAAGCTTGAACGCGATGGGTTACAAAAAATCTTTAATGACCTGGCCACCAAAAGTGGTCATCCTGAAATTAAACACGCACCAATCATTACGAACGGATTTTCTTGGTCCTCAGGTAATGCCTACGCTGTTACCAAAGCCTTTCCTGAACGAATAGTCGCCACGGTTCTTTCAGGTATCACAGTCTCCCCGGATGAAGGGACACTTAAGCTTCCCCTATCGATTGTATGCAATGAAGGAGATGCCTATGAGCGTTGTTTGAATATTGTTAATAAAGCGCGGGCCAAGGGAGCCCCTTGGGCTGCGGCTAGCCGATTTAACGGATTTCATGGTTGGTACAATTCCAGCGTCTGGTTATTTCAATATGTTGATTATTTTGTGCGAACCCGAATTCCTCTGGATAAAAATACTCTGAACGGACCCATCGATTTAATTGATATAGATATAACAAAGGCCTGGCTGGGATTTAGAGATGAGCGTCATCGGACCATGACCCCTCGCATTATGCCGGCAGAAAAATACTTGGGTCTGATGAACAATACCTATTGGTTTCCCAACGAGGGTATTGCCAGAGCATGGCAAAGCTTTTCAAACCTTCGTGACGGCTTGTATGAAGCCGACACGTGGAATGATTACCCCTATTATCGAACAGGTCCTTACAAAACAACGGAAGGAAGTCCCTCTGTATACATGTACAATCCAGCCTGGTCGCTTACAATTCCAGGCATGTACAACCCCTCCGGCATGACCCAGATTGTGGGAGCTTATTCAAATGGTCAACCATTAAAAGAAGCCCTGTTATACGATGGAAGCGTTCAAGTCGGAAAATCAACCCAGGTTCCTCATATTGCTAAATTCTCGCATGCTCTGGCGACTGGATATCACCCCATGACCATTGCCTCCATTCTACAAAGTGGTGATACATTGGCAGGAGCAGTGAGTGTCGCGGGTATTCGTAGAAACAGTGATTTAGAGATCAAAATATCTGAACCGAACGAAGGTGAACGCGTAACTGTGGGTAGTTCAGTGAAAATAAAAGCAACATTGGGAACAGCAGGGGCTAGCAAAGTCGAACTCTGGGTAGACGGGGCAATGAAAGAAGAATCCAGCAAAGCGCCTTTTGAGTTCACTTGGAGCGCTAGCGGCGTTGGTGAGCATATTCTAGAACTAAAGGCATTTAAAACGAGCAACGAAACTTTTTCTTGGCCGGTTAAAATTAGTGTTGTTGATAATTCCGTGGCCTCAGGTATTGTGATACAACCTTCGGAAAACTGGGTCAAACCCAACGAAAGTGTTACCTATAAAGCAATTGTACTCGACCAATATGGTTATCCCATGAAAAATCCGCCAGCGGTAAATTGGGCTGCAAATGAGGGTGGAACAATTACAAGTGGCGTTTTCAAAGGAACAAAAATGGGAGGCCCCTATTCTGTATCAGCAAGCATTGCAGGCATAAAAGGAGAAGCCAAAGCCTATGTATCCAATCGAATTCGGGTCAATTTTCAACCTGATTGGGCTGTTTCACCCGCGGGCTTTTTGGTGGATGCCGGTAAAACATACGGTTCCCAGGACAAGGGAATGAGTTACGGATGGAATTCCAGCATTAGGCATGAAAGACAGAGGCTCACTTTTGCTGGGATTGCCGATCAATACACCACTTTTTTACCCATGCACGGTCAATACGACCCGCCCTATAATAGAACCTATTCGAACAGCATATGGGAAATTGCAATTCCCAATGGAACATATATGGTTCATCTGGTGGCGGGAGATATGCTAAACCAAGATGACAATATGCCATTTACCTTACCCCAGACTAAACCAGAGGGACATGTTTACAAAATAAATGTTGAAAATGTTTTGGTTGTTGATGGCCTACCTACTCATGAAAAGCCCTGGGTAGAAGGTTGGAAGAGTGTAACAGTATCGGATGGTAAGCTAACTGTATCTAATGCCACTGGACAAAATTGGAACAAGATTGATTTTATTGAAATTATTCCTCCTGATGATGCAGTTTCATTGGCCAACTTGAAAAAGAATTCGATGGTGGTCTTTCCCCAGTGGAGTCTTCTAAATGGTAAATGGACACCGCTAACCGCTCTTCCCAGTGATGCAAAGGTGAGTGTTAACTCAATAACGGGTGCTCAACTGTGGCGAGGCGCTGGCCGTGAGGCGAATGCCGGTATACCTGTTACACAAATTTCTGCGCATGCCCAATTCTTAATGATTCAAATCGGAGAGCAACGAAAAATCGAACATTTGATTCAGCTTAAGTAAATTCGAGCTTAATAAGCCCTTACAAGAAGGTCAAAGAGTTTGATACGGGCGAATATATCCCATTGGAGGCCTTGTTAAGGCTCCCAGGGGTGTAAAAACAGGGGCTTGCTACTCGATGCTGGAAGCACGAACCGGTGTAAAGCAGGAGTAGCTAACCTAAATAGTAAAAGTACAGTTTTTAGGTCAATATTGAGAATTTATTACCGTACGGTAATACTTTTATTCTCTTGATTTATTTTATCCATAAAATTCCTGTACGGGAATATATTAAATCTTTTTACTTATAATTACAATAAAACTACCGTACGGTAAAAATTGAGGTTTCTATGACACCTAAGGATGTAGGTTCTTTGATTAGTGCTCTCAGAAAAAAAATGCACGTGACACAGAGAGACCTAGCGATGACGGCGGGTACTGGATTACGTTTTATTTCAGATTTGGAAAACGGTAAACCAACCTGTGAACTTGGTAAAACACTTCATGTTCCCAGGATCAATATGGCGAATATAATTTTCAATATGATATTGAATATATTAACAATCCAACTGCAAGGCCGCTATCTCAATCACTACCTCTACAACAGAATATTTTTGTATCACGTCAATGCCGACCTTTTTTTGCAGGTATTTTGCCGGAAGGAAATATTCGAGAAAACGTAGCGAAAGCTCTGGGAACGCTCATGGAAAGAATTTTTCTCTTCTGTATTCTCAAAAAAATGAAGTTCAACTTGCACCTTTGTATGACCTTGTATGCACAAGAATATACCCAGAGCTAAGCGATAAAATGGCGATGAAAATAGGTTCAACCTATAAGTATACGGAAGTCAAAAGGTCTCATTTTCAAGTATTTGCAGAAGAAGCCGGATTAAATAAACCCCTTGTTATGAATCGCCTTGATAAGATTATCAATGATATAACAAAGACATGCAATCAATTGGAATTAAACAACGATACGGAAAAACACATTGTTTCTTTAATACTCAAGCATTGCTCTGCGTTGAAACGTTAAGCTTAAGCCCCATGAAATCGGCTTCTCCAAGAAGGCAATTTATTATACCATTGGGAAATCCACTAGTGTTTGAAGCAGATCACTACGGGAATGGAGTGCTGCGATATCCTAATCTGAAATGCTAATTTAAGATTTTTGGCTTTGCTCACTTCATCAAAATCATCTTCATGCTCTTCTTATACCCCTTCGCAGCAAAGGTATAGAAGTACTGCCCCGTGGGAACATCATAACCGGCATCATTTCGGGCATCCCAAATGACCCGATACTTTCCGGCTGCCATTTTCTGTGAAGGTGATATCAAACGTCTGACTAAACGCCCTTTCATATCGTAGATATACAAAGCAACAGGAAGTTGCTCCTTCAGATCAAAGCGAATTACAGTGATGGGATTAAATGGGTTCGGGTAATTGCCGTACAAAATTGTTTCAAAGGGATTCTGGGGACTGGCAGTTACAGGTCCAAACATTTGATTGAGTCCATTGGCATCGACTGCTTCTAACATGTATTCATAAGTATTTCCAAAGCTGACAGCGCGGTCGATGTAACTGTATCTTCTGGGGAGCTGAGAGCGGCCTCCTTCGGGTCCAGGAATAAGTCTAGAGGTAATTTTTGTCCAACTGGTATCGCTAAATCCAGAACTATCACTACCAGGCTTAATTCTTCTATGAATCCAGTAGCCCAAATTGTCTTTTTCACTTTGGGTGACCCAGAAGAGACTGTCTTCACCAACGCCATCTTTTGCTTCAAAGCTTTGCAGTGTAACGGCGAGTCCGTCTTTGTAACTGATATAGATGGCAGGTTTTCCTCCAGAGCGGAAGACCTTGTTGAATTGAATTAACAGCGTGTTACTGCCGGCGATAAGGGATGCATTATAATGGTAGCCCAAGATCTGGCTTTGGTTGTCCACTAAAACTACTTCAGGGAGTGTACCAGCGGTCCAACCCGTTATTTTAAATACCGGGTAGAAGCGGGCCACTGTTGAAGCATCTAATTTGAAGTGCGCGATGTTACTGGATGCTTGATAAGTGTAGGCACCTTCTCCTTCGGCGTAACTATCTCCGTTAAAATCCATGGAATCGGTGGTAACAGCTGAGCCCACAATGGCGCTTAGCGCGCCTGGACTTTGGATATCCTTCATCAAGGAGTCGGCAGTAGCGGAGTCGCTAAAATCTTTGGAAATATCTACCGCGGCTTGTAGATAGGCTGAGTCTTTCGCATCTGTGAAATAGGAAAGGGTCAATTCGACATCTACACCACCGATATCCACCCCAGCTGAGGATGTGGTATTTAAATTAACCGTTCTGAAAAGCGCAGAACTTGCCATCACTGCCGCACTGCTGCCCCCTTTAATCGATGTAACACCTAAGGCAACGGAATGAAAATTTGCATCGCCACCCATAATTCCTTGGCGCATATTGTTCCCTGAATAAGTGCTGCCAAAGGACAGTGACTGGGTACCCGATGCATAGCGGCCCATTACTCGAAAACTGACATCGTCGGGGTCGGCTGCGGCGATATTAATGGTCTTGTAGGAGACAAAAATTCGTCCGGTTGGGTAGATAGTATAGCGCTTAATCACCTTGGCTGTCACTCTACCAGAGACGCTAATAGTATCTAACACCAAAGAGACGCGAACTCCCGAACTATCTTTGAATTGAAAGCCTTTGGAACTATTACCCAGTTGTAGTGGCCCCAGGTAACCATAACCCTCAGAGAGGGTTTGATTGGGAGCAGCTGTACCATCTAATTTAAAGTGCATTAATGAGCGGCTGCCTTCACTATGGAGCCCCACCAATTGTGTAGCAGAGGCAATGGCGGTGCTGGGATTAATGGCGGCATCTTTCCAAACATTAAAGGAACCAAAGCCCTTATCGGCTGCTACAGGGTCAGTTCCTGGGACGGTTTGACCGTCGAGATCGAGTTCTAAATACCATTGTCCACTGGTGGCACTTCCCAAGGTACTACCTGA
>JBBQAD010000358.1:0-4273 GCA_038315885.1 Fibrobacteria bacterium
TAACAGGATGTTTTTCATCCACTCTCAAGAAATCGATATGGGTAATCAAGGGTTTAACCGGGTCTTTATCAATTTTAAAAACGATTACGTTCTGGCTTTTGCCCTCGTTTTGTATCTCGACCACCACATTTTTGTTGGCTAATCGATTGATAGTTCGAAAATCAGAAGCCGCCAAACTCACTGTTTCAGGATCTTTGGTTAGTCCATAGATGACAGCGGGAATTTGTCCTTCTTTACGCAGTTTATTCAGTTCGGAATGGGGGCCCGTCTTACGGGAAACAACCTTGAGCGGATAAGTATTCATTAAAGATCCAGTACCGGTACACACTCAACACTTTTGGTTTCTAGCTGAGTGCCTTTCCGGCGATTAATGTTATACCCTGGTTGGGGCGGCTGGATTCGAACCAACGAATGACGGTACCAAAAACCGTTGTCTTACCGCTTGACGACGCCCCACCAGAGGCCGCGCAAAATTAACAAGAGTGGTAAATTTATCCAATCCTTCGACTTCATTCCTATGTAAAATGTGCCACTGCAGCATAGCGACACAGGCCTTGCAACCTGGCTAGTTCCGAAAATGCATCCTCTTCCTTGAGAAAAAGAGCATAGAGGCTAGCACCGCTGCCTGAAAGCATGATTTTAAAAGCCGAACTTTTTTGCAGCTCCTTTTCCAACTCTGCAATCTCAGAAAAATGTTCGCATACGGGCTGTTCAAAGTGATTCTGAGCGAGATTGAAGGCCTTAAGGCTGCCGGGGGCCAAATTCCACGCTTCTTTAAAAGCCTCCCAACTTCCAGTTCGATTTGATTTTAAATTCCGGTAGGCCCAAGCTGTATCGACATGCACTTGAGGGGTTAAAATGAGAATCGAGGGCCTGGCAAGCCCCAAGCTTTGCTTCGGAATTTCAGGCGCATCACTGAGCTCATCTCCTATACCGCTTGCATAACAGCATTTCCCCTTTAAGAAAAACGCCACATCGGCGCCTAATTTTGGAGCGAGTGCTAGCAATTGATTCCGGGATAACCCTAGCTTCCAGATTTCGTTACATAAATCCAAAGCCATGGCCGCATTGGAACTACCGCCTCCCAGCCCAGCTCCTGCAGGCAATTTTTTCTCTATTTGGAAAGCGATTCCCTGGTCTGAAGCTAAAGCACATTCACGATGAAGCAAGCGGGCAGCCTTTATTATCAGATTATCTTCTTGATTAGGAGTTACAGTTTCAGAGCCCTGGAGGTGAATATTCTTATCGGCCCTAGCCTTTAATGTGTCACCGATATCCAGGCTATGAAAGAGTGTAAAAATAGAGTGAAAGCCGTCGCTTCTTTTTTGGCCGACTTCCAGATGCAGATTTATTTTCGCAGGACAAAATCGTGTACTTTGCATGCCTCAGCTATGAATTAAAGTCAGAAATGTAGCCCAGCGCGGTGGCGAGTAGCAATGTTTTAATATTTTTACACAAGAACTGTTAAATTGGCGAGCGAAGCGAGTGCCGTGTCGCATGTATTTATGCGGCATGGGAGGGGAGTCCAGGGCTTGCCCTGGGGATGGATATCCTTTATTGCCATTTTTGGAGCCGGTGGATTAAATGGTCAAAAATAATTTTTCAGATTTACTGACCCTTAGTGACTTAAGCAGCGAGCAATTGCAACGCTTAATCAGCCTTTCTGCTGAAAAGAAAAAAGAATTTCAATTGAAAGGTGCCAATCGACTATTAGAGGGACGCACTGGAATAATGTTGTTTGAGAAGCCTTCCTTAAGAACACGGGTCACTTTTGAAGTGGCTATGGTTCAATTGGGAGGTCATATGATTCAGCTACAGCCTGAGCATGTTTCATTGGGGAAAAGAGAAACAGTAAAGGATGCAGCCTATAATTTATCCCGCTGGGTAGATTGTATCGTAGCGCGAACCTTTTCACACGAGCTCCTGGTTGAACTTGCGCAGCATGCCAGTGTTCCAGTCATTAACGCACTTACTGACTTGCATCATCCCTGCCAGGCTTTGGCTCTAGCCCTTACCCTAAAAGAGAAACGGGGAGAGCTAAAGGGCTTAAACCTGGTTTTTGTGGGCGATGGTAACAATGTGGCTAATTCGCTGGCCGAACTTTGTGGCCATTTAGGGATGAATTTTATTTTAGCTTGCCCATCAGGCTTTGAAATGCCTGAGAGAGTGATTGAACAAATTCAACCCTTATTCAAAAAACACGGTGGCCGCTTTGAAACGAATCACGATCCAAAATTGGCTGTTCGCAATGCTGATTTGATCTACACCGATGTCTGGGTCAGTATGGGTCAAGAAAGTGAAAGCGAACAGAAAAAAGCCCATTTCCTGCCGTTCCAAGTGAACAATGATTTATTAAAACAAGCTCCTCAGCACTGTCTGGTAACCCACTGTTTACCGGCACACCGGGGAGAAGAAATCACCGATGAAGTTATGGATTCACCACAAAGTATTTGTTTTGATGAAGCCGAGAATCGTCTTCATGCCCAAAAAGCAGTGCTGATGGCACTCTTAGTACCGGGCATGTTATCCTAGAAAGGTTTGTATGCTAAGCAGAAGCCCATTTGGAATCACCGAGCTTGATGAAATGATCCATGGAGGACTCATTCAAGGCAGCGCCGTTGTAGTTGAAGGTGCACCCGGCACTGGTAAAACCACATTGGGTTTACAATTCATTGTGAATGGAATCGAGAAATACAACGAGCCCGGACTGGTAATCACATTCGAAGAATGGCCCAGTCAGTATTATCATGACGCCTTAAATTTTGGTTGGGATTTGAAGAAATATGAAGACGAAGGCAAGCTGAAAATCATTTTTTCAGATCCTTCGTCTGTAATGGAAGAGGTAGAAGAGATTGGGGGTTCGCTGGAAACCCTCATTGATGAAATGGGAATCAAGCGTTGCCTGGTCGACTCACTAACCCACTTTGAATATGCCAGTGAAGACACCAATTCCCTGCGGGAAATGGAATTCAATTTTATCAGTGCCCTGAAGCGGGAAAATATCACTTCAATCTTATTACGTGAGAATAACAATCTATTAGGTGATACAAATAGTCTTTCCCAAGCTCCTTTTATCGCAGATGCTTATTTCATCCTTCGCTATGTTGAAATCGATAGCGCTGTATCGAAAGCCATGCTGGTTCTTAAGATGCGCGGCAGTCAACATGCCAAAGACATCCGTCAATTTGTCATAGGCAAAAATGGTATAGTAATCAATCAAAAGTTCCTGGGCAGGCAAGGCATCATGTCGGGTTCACCGGTTAAAACAGACGCAGATACATTTATGGAGGTCTTTTCTAAGGCCAGTCGGAAAGGCAAGTAGGCCTTCGGGTGCAACTCATTCATGCTTTAAGTTATCTAATCATGCTCCTGCTGTTTATGTTTACAGCGGTTTTTCTAACGTGGGTTGCGAAATTCTACCGGAAAAAATTTTCCAAAGGCGTTTCCCATCATTTGATGCAAGGATTTCTGCTGGTATTTGCATCAGGAATCTTTTTGAAAACGGGATACATCGAAGCCCTGCCTGAAATTACTGCAAGTATTTTTTTGCTAGTGGGCAGTGTTGGTTTTGTGTCTTTGGCTCTAGGCCTGTACCGAACCATGATGTCACCAAAATGAGGCTAAGCTTTTGTTATCGCTAAATATTCTCGATATTGTATTAATTCACTTTACCTTTGTATCCACTTATCTGATTTTAGCCTTCTTGAGTAAGATCTTTGGCTCTGCGAAACGCATGAAGCCTTTGTATAAATTGTATTACGTAGCCACTGTGCTCAGCATACTTGCTGCACTGATCGAACTGTTTCTAGCTGACAGAGGACTTTTTGCCCTTTTGCCAGGCCTATTTGATATCCTTGCGTTGACTTTGAGTTCATGGGTCACGTATTTTTACTGGGTGTGGGTTCCTAAAGAATTGGCGAAAGAAGGCTAAGTGGCAAAAATTCTGGTAGTGGATGATGAAAAAGACATCGCTGACCTGGTCAAGCTGGTTCTTGAACTTGAATCGCATATTGTCGAAATTGTTACCGATCCCGATATGGCTGTCGATGCGGCTTTGAAATTGGTTCCTGACCTTATCCTTCTTGATGTCGTGATGCCAAATACCGATGGCTATGAGGTCTTCAGGGAGCTTCGTCAAAAATCAGAATTGGCAAAAAGTGCCATCGCCTTTTTAACGAGTAATAATAAATCAGTTGATTTTATGGTCGGGTTGCATGCCTTAAAGGCTGATGACTATATCACTAAGCCTTTTGGTAAGCAAGATTTACTCAAT
>JBBQAD010000181.1:0-7169 GCA_038315885.1 Fibrobacteria bacterium
ATTGAGGATGGAGGCGTCCCCGATCTTCTGGCGGGATATTTACAACGGGTGGAACAAGAGGGTTTCTTATCAAAAATTATGGGAAGAAATGCCTTTGCCAAACGGGCCTTTCATAGTTTTATAGGTTCGCGTGACTCAATGGATAACATGATGCCTTGGTTTGCACAAGGCGTTGATGCTGGTGATGGACGCTTAACAGTGGGTCGCGATTGGTTACAGCCCTGGAAAAAGAAATTGAAATTACACTGGGATATCAGACGTTCAAAAGCCGTCATAGATGCAATTGTGGCGATGCATGTGAAGTTATCTAAAGCGACCGGGGGAGTACCATTGGTTCCACCAACCTGGAAGTATCTGCAAAGTTTGGTTACACCTCATCCTCTAGGAGGCTGTAACATGGGAAACTCCTCAAACAATGGAGTAGTGGATCATAAGGCTGAAGTATTCGGATATCCAGGTCTATTTGTGGTGGATGGTTCGATTATTCCTGAGGCGGTGGGAGTTAATCCCTCACGTACCATCGCAGCCTTGGCGGAACGGGTTGCAGACATAGTGGGCTAACTGATTGATATTGCGTTTGGCCTAGCGCTTTCAAGAACCTTGAGTATTTAAATTTAGGTCCAACCTAAACTTGAGGCAAAATGCACAAACCAAATATTATTCTGATTAACTGCGACGATTTAGGCTATGGAGACTTGGGCTGCTATGGCTCGAAGGTCAATAAAACTCCCAATTTGGACCAGATGGCTAAAGATGGCATTCGTTTCACTGATTTTTACATGGCCTCGTCGGTCTGCTCACCTTCACGGGGGGCCATGATGACCGGATGTTATCCTCCTCGAATTGGGTTTGGATCCTTTAATGGAATTCCGGTACTTTTTCCAGGCTATGATGTGGGCTTGAATCCCACTGAAAACACCCTGCCGAAACAATTAAAGCTTGCCGGCTACCGCACTAAAATGATTGGCAAATGGCACTGCGGCGACCAACCTGAGTTTTTACCAACTCAACATGGTTTTGATGACTATCTGGGTATTCCCTATAGTAACGATATGGGCCGACAGCGCGGACGTGAGAAAGCGCCACCATTGCCTTTACTTAGAAATAATGAAGTGATACAAGAACAACCCGATCAACGAGCCCTCACCGAGAGATATACAGTGGAGGCAGTAGAATTTATTCGAAATGAAAAAGAAAATCCATTTTTTCTCTACTTTGCGCATATGCATGTGCATGTACCCATTTACGTTCCTAAGCATCGTCTGGAGAAATCAGAGAATGGAGCCTACGGAGCCGCAGTTGAGCACATTGATTGGAGTCTCAGTGTATTATTGGCAGAATTAAAGGTCCAGGGTCTGGAAGAAAACACTTTGGTGATATTTACAAGTGACAATGGTTCACGCGCCCGTGATGAAGGCGGCAGTAACGCTCCCCTAAGAAATACCAAAGCTACAACCTGGGAAGGGGGAATTCGAGTCCCCTGCATTATGAAATGGCCTAAAAAAATAAAGGCAGGATCAATTTCTTCTGAACTGGTGACAGGTATGGACTTTTATCCAACCCTGTGTGAGTTAACGGGCGCTGAAGTTCCCGATGCTCCGACTATTGATGGAAAGAGTATCAGTTCACTTTTGTTTGATGCAAAGACGAAGTCTCCCCATGATCACTTTGTCTACTATTTTATGAATAACATTGAAGCCGTGCGCATGGGAGATTGGAAGCTGCATCTTCGTAAACGCGATGAAGAAATCAAGGAACTGTATAATCTCAAAGAAGATGTTGGTGAAACCCAGAATTTGTATACTGAACATCCCGAAATAATCGAGAAAATTCTAAAAATAGTGGAAATGCGCCGGGAAGATATCGGTGATGATGCGGTGGGAATGACAGGAAAAAATCGTAGACCCATCGGAAAAGTATCCAACGCAAAACCCTTGACCGAATACAAAGAAGATCATCCCTATATTATAGCCATGTATGATATCGCCGATGGTAAAGTAATGGCTGGATAGATCGAGACACTAATAAATTGATTAATTAAAAAGCCAGGTGATACCCTGGCTTTTTTTAAATAGCAACTGTAAGACCGTGAAACAAATGCAATCAATCTGCTACAGGGTGGAGTTTGGAATAACAAAGTCCTGTTCACCTGTGATTAACTGCCTTTCAACTCCGGAAAATTTGAACAGGCCTGTCACACCTTCTGGCAAGTTGATAGAGAAATACCATTCGGCTGCCTTAGCCTCAATAGAGGCGTGAATCGTACCATTCGGATGACATAACGACCCCTCGACTTTTTTTAGTGTGCCAGGAAGAGGTGTCCAATTCAAAGTCTGGAATCCCAATGAAGCTGGGCGAATTCCCAAAACAGTTGCGAAAAAATGAAAGAGGGGATGAGAACTCCAACCATGACAATCTGAACGTGTCGGCTCAGGTTTCTCAGGCATTGTTTTGAGTCCTATCTCCTTCAATTTGGAAAAGTACTGTAACTCATTTTGAATTGCATTTGCGTTTAATCCCTGTCTAAATGATTCGATTACATAGTGTTTAAAATACAGAGTTGCAGGCAGTGTATCGGGGGCTAGGGGTGTCCACTCCGAAGTGCAAAGATTTTTTAAAGCCCATCCATGCTCAGATGGCTGGGTTTCTTGCAATGATTCAGCATGTTTTTGCCACCGGAGTTTTCCATTCTGAAAAGCAGTGGCCGAATGTGAATCCTCCACAGATTCAGCAAGTTCCTGAGCCATTTTCCAGGCTAGCACATATTGCCAAGCCAGCTCAGGGCTATGTTTCAGAGTTTCCCCAGTGGGGATCCCATTTTTCCATTCTGGGACCCAATCCATAAAATGCCATGGCTGCACAACTCGTGTTGATCCCAGACTTTCTGAGAAGCTGGGATAGCGCTCGAGTAACAGTCGAATAGTTGGCAAGTAGCGAAGCACAAACTGCTGGTCTCCCCTCCAAAAAGCATAATCATATACCATCCCTATCCACCAAAGTGAAAAAGGTGGAATGCATTGTGGTACTCGACAGGGAAATCTCGATTGCAAGGTCCCATCGGGAAGTAGCGAACGGTGAAACAATTCAATTGCATGAGCCGGCAGAGCTGAATCAGTTGTAAGCACATAAAACGCCAGAGCTTCAAGGCGGGAATCGCCGATATACATCAATTGCTCGTAGTAAGGGCAATCCATAAATGTATCATGAGAACAGGCTTCAAGTCCTCGTAGAGATGGTGTCCAGGATTCAGTTATTTCAGAAGGTTGAATTTCAATGGAACTGGCTACTTCAAGGGGATAACCCGTGGAAATAAATTTCAGCTTATCGAGTGAAAGAGGCGATTCTCCAGTGCGAATGTTTATCTCCACATATCTTCCCGACCGCCACCACAATGTATCCACAGAGCGATTCGATTCTCCATCGGTCAAAATGCGGTCACATAATCCAAAATGAAAAAGATTTTCGATTGCATTACGATTCTCTTTTCCCCGAAATCCGGGTTCCGAAGAAAGGGCTTCGGCCCAGGCCACCGAGACCTCGGCACCTAAGCCACCACTGAAAGCAATGTGAGTATATGCACAGACATAGTCGTCAAAGTCCAGAAGAAAACGGATTCTACTTCTTTTTTGTATCACTAGAACAGATTGTCCGCCGAGAAAGGCCTTCACAGATTCCACGACTACACTATTCGATTTTTCAATCTGGTACGCTGCGTTTGAAGCTTTGCCCGCCCAACGGACTACAGGACTGCGGATTGCATTCTCCTTTTGTGGCGGAAGGGGGTTCGGCGTTAGCAAGTGCCCAGCTCTTCCACCAATGCCCAGGTATCCTAGCTGCCCTGTCTCGCCTTTGATAGCATGCAACCAGCCTGTTTGATCAACGGAATTTGCAGCCCAGTCATGTTTTTTTGCAGTGAAACAATATTCAGGTCCAACAGCATAATACGCATTTCTTATTTTCTGAGGTGAAAAGTCCCAAGACTGTACCGGCTTTGTATACCAATCTGCAAATCCGGTATTCCATTGATTCTGCTGAGAAGCATCTTCCGCAATTAGGATAAAGCCACCATTCCCAACCGACATTTGGGCAAGCGGCGAGAGTTGCCCTTGACGCCAAACCAGGGCTGAAAGATGGTGCTCGCCGGGGCCGAGTGCCCCAGAGTAACAATCCATTAACCATAAATCGGGGCTTCCTCTTGCCGGTCCTCGTCCAATCAATTCATTGTCGAGATACAAGCAATATCTCTCATCGGCACTTACCCAGAATGTGATCGGACCTGGCTCAACTGTAACACGCAGTCGGTGAACACAAATCGAATAGGCCTTTCGACTGGGTGGAAATTCAAGCCACTTAGCTGGCAAAGTACCCGAATTCGAAATACTTTCGTTGTAGTGCGAAAAATCCCAATCTTTTTTATTTATGCGGCGAATTGTCGACATTTATGGATCAGCTTTGTGCAATGATTAAAGGGATTTTTGAATTCATGATGTAGGCGGGCTTTCATGGCAAGACTTATTTTCCATTGCAAAAACTAAAATATTTTACTCAAGTGAGCCTGAACGAGCTTGGCCTAAATAGTTCATTTTATTGGGCACAAGCTGCTTGCAGCCGAATGAACCTGTTCCTCTCCCGAGAATATTTTCCTGTAGTTTCTCTTAGAACTTACCGGATTTTTTTGAATTCCCTTCCCCCTGAAAAAATGGAAAGCCCCTGCCCTCAAGTTAAGCAAAACCAAAAATGGCCAGCGAATCTACAATATCATAACAGCATTGCATTTAAACAGTTTGAACCGCGGAGAACTGACACGAAAACTAAATTTGAAAGCTTAGATTTTTCTATTTGCTTGATTTCCTTTTTTACCAGGAGTTTCCATGTCGAGTTCAGCCTTTGTTGATATCACCGATTTTGGCGCCAAAGCAGGCCAACTTTGCACCGAGGCGATTAACCGCGCCATCGATAGCGCAAGTCAAACAGGGGGAACCGTCTTTGTCCCGCCTGGCCACTGGGAATCGGGCACCATTTTTATGAAAAGCGGAGTAACTCTGCATGTTGACCCGGCTGCCGTTTTAAAGGGAAGCCCGCGAATTGAAGATTACCCAAAACATGAAGCCAATACCCATGAGCATGATGACCACAGTTTTATTTACGCTGAAAATGTCGAAAATATCAGTATCACGGGCGGTGGCATCCTCGATGGCGGAGGAGAGGCTTTTTGGGACCCACCAGTGGAGGGGGGGAAATGGTACCGAGCCCGGTTACCCCGTGTGAGTCCCATGCTGGAATTTCGATATTGCAAAAGAGTAACACTTCGAAATATCCGAATTTTTAATTCACCTGGGTGGACTGTTCACCCTTACTGCTGCGAAGATGTCACATTAGATGGCGTTCGGGTTGTAAATCATCTTTTTGGTCCCAATACAGATGGTTTTGATATTGATGGCTGCCGTGACGTATTCATTTCCAATTGCCACCTTATTTGTGGCGATGACGGCATTATTATTAAGGCCACTCCCAAGGCCCAAAGTACCGAGCGGGTAGTCATCAGTAACTGTATCATTCAATCCAATTGTATTGCTATCGGAATTGGCCAAGAAACCCAATGCGGGGTGCGACAGGTTGCCATCAGCAATTGTGTATGCTACAAAAGTCATCGCATGTTTACAATTGGAATATGGGATGGAGGAATTGTTGAAGATATCACGGTAAATGGGTTGACTGGTGATACACTGGCGTACTTTTATCTGGCACGACCTATTCAAATCGAATCGAAGCAGCTGCATTCGATTCCCAAAACTAGACCTTTGGGCATAATTCGCAATGTAAACATTTCTAATATCGTGTGTAAAACACAGGGACGCATTCTAATTACGGCTGAAAAGGGCGCAACGATTGAGCACATCTCCATGCGCGACATTCGGCTTGAATATGTATACCGAGAAGACGCTGAAACCCTATCTCCTCCCAATGGAAATCACGGTTCGTCCCAGTATGCGAATTGTAATGAAGAAGCCCGTCAACAACATGCGGCCCTGATTTTAGAAAATGTATCTCATTTTGATTGCAGCGACTTGACCATTCAATGGTCAGGCCAAGATGCAAAAAATACCGCACCCGGTTTGCCGGAAAAGGAAGGCCTCCGCCATAATCCCCCCTACCATGCTGTTTGGGCTCGGAATGTTACCGATTCACGAATCGTAGCACCCTATGCTAGTGCAAGTAACTCAGATACACCGGACTATGTGATAGAAAACTGTGCCACTTCCGATTTTTCAATGGGTCGCAAGAAATAGAATTTCTCAATGATACGCAGTGTTACTTAACGGGATTCTTCAGCTTGTTCATTTGGGATTCTTGTAATAGTTTTCCTTATACGGGAGTGTTAATCAGACTCAATGAAAGAGTAAAAGGTTAGGTATGGCAACAAAAGGCGAACAACCCAATATTATCCTCATCATGACTGACCAACATCGTCTTTCGGCGATGGGGTGCTATGGTGAAACGGTCTGTAAAACCCCAAATATGGATAGACTGGCAAAGGAGGGTGTCCGCTTCGAAAACGCCTATACCTCCTGTCCAGTGTGCACACCTGCACGCGCCACGATTATGACCGGGTGTTACCCTCACTCTCACGGAATGACTGCCAATACCGGAGAGTTACCTTGTGCGGTGCACAATTTACGAGACAGACCCAATCTTCTTCCTCGAAGACTACAAGAAGAAGGGTATAACCTGGGCTTTACAGGAAAATGGCATTTGGGAACCTACGGACAGGACTACGGAAAGCAGTTGTTTGGTGACATCGACATTCCTTCCTTGCCAAAGGACTTTGGATTTCAAGGACAAAATTTTCATGGTCATGGTGGCGGCGGATTTAAATACCCAGAATACCGCGATTATTTACAATCGATTGGAATGAGTCAGGAGCTCGTAGTTAATGACAAGGGCTGGGAAGCCCCTCGCCTAAAAGAAGTGAAACATCAGCATCCCTTGACCATGTATAGCGGAGAATTGGCCGGTGCGACGGAATCCACAGTGGATCATTTTCTCACCAATCACACCATGGACCTAGTAGATCAATTCAGTGCAAAGAGTGATCCTTTCTTTATCTGGCACAATTTCTGGGGGCCGCACGCACCTTATTTTGCCACTAGTGAATTTATGGATCTATA
>JBBQAD010000278.1:0-5405 GCA_038315885.1 Fibrobacteria bacterium
CAAAACAAGTGTCGACAAAAAGTAGAATAGGTGTAACACTCACCGATTTTGCTCGAATTGCAACTGTGAATTCCAGTACCTTTATTGTACGTAAACATGGCGGAAAGGCACTTGCTGGGATGTACACAACTCAACAAGGTATTGTGAATTTCGCACCCAATGAAGAGTTAGAGAAAGATCAAACCTATGATGTTGTATTTGTAAAAGGTGGAATTCAAGATCACGTTGGAAATGGAATGCCGGAAGAATTTGTAAGTAGTTTTACAACTGGAAACCAGATTTCTACCGCATTTAATCTGAATGTTACCGATCTAAAGGATAGAAGTATGACAAAGTTACACTATTCTAATGGAATATTATTCTTAAATAACTCGAAAAGAAATACAAGCGACCTGTCAAATGAAAGGCTTCTTGATCTACAAGGTCGTCAAGTCCTAGAAAGCAACAAAAGAATAATGTTAAAATAATCGCTTGGTAAGATGCTTAGAACCTGGAATTTAATGAAAGCTACCTTATGATAAAAATTAAATACATCTGGTTGCTTTATTTAATTGGTATTGTAAGTTACGCTGTAGCAAATGAATGCGAACTAGTAATTCCAGAAGTCGTGGTTCCAAATACGGTCGTTACACTAAGCGCCAAGTGTAACGATACAAGTGTGAATTCTTTGCCTAGAACCTTTTCCTGGTCTCTAGATTCCTCCATTGCTTCTACTCCTTTTAGTGACTCGCCTGAGGTTAAACACAAATTTTTACTGCCAGGTCATTACCCGCTTATTTTGCGGATAAAATCGGGAGCTTCCTTTTCAAGTTTAACCGAACAGTTAACAGTGGCTTGGCCTAGGTCGGGACAACCCGAACACAGTTCATCGATGACCCTAGATTCGAATCTAAACAGAATTTGGGTTGTCAACACAGATAATGCCTCCGTCACTGCAATTGATGCCCTCACTAAGCAGAAACTTTTCATTACGCCAGTGGGTCAGGAGCCTAGAAATATCGCCTACTCATCGGGAATAATTTATGTAACCTGTCAAAAATCACATGAATTAATTGTATTAAACGCCGTAGATGGCCGAATTAAACATAGAATCCCATTACCTAGAGCATCGCAGCCCTTTGGAATTTTACTTTCGGCTGATAGAAAATATGCTTATGTATCACTTCAATCGACTGGAGAAATAGCAGAAATTGACCTTAGTACTAACACTCTTAGCCGTCAACTCTCTGTTAACAAGCATCCAAGGGCGATGGCAATGAGTTCTGATGGTAAAAAATTATTTGTTACTCAGTATATTAGTGAAAAAGATTCGGGTATCGTAACGGTTGTCGATCTTCAAAATTGGAAATTTGTTCGTAATATCGGACTAAAGAACAATCCTGGCCCAGATACGGAATCTTCGAGCAGAGGCATTCCTAATGCCTTAGACGGAATTCTTATCTCCCCTGATGGCAAAACTCTTTGGGTTTGCGGAAAAAAAGACAACACCTCCGCAGGACTATTTTCTGGAAATATGAAAGATGAAAATAAAATTGCCCTGACTTTCGAAACAACAGTTCGCTCAATTGTTATGCGTATCCCCCTAGATACATATAAAGAGGATCCATTAAAAAGAGCAGATGTTGATAACCGGGGCTTACCTGCGGCTCTTGCTGTTACTATGCAGGGGGATTATCTCTTCGTGGCCACTTTATCCTCAAATGCAATTGATATTCTGGATGCCTTTAGCTTTGTGAAAGTAGCTTCCATTGAACCGCCCAGCGCCATCGATTCACTCAGTGCATCAAATGAATTAGCCCCAAAAGGTTTATTGTTACTTCCCAACGGTCGACTGTGGGTACATTATTTTATGTCGCGTGAGGTTGCAGTCTATAAAATTGACGAGGTTAGCCAATCGAGCACTTTTGACCGAGAGGCGCTAATTGTAACTATTGAAAGTGAAACACTTTCCAAACAAGTATTACAGGGAAAGAAAATATTTTATAACTCAGCGGACGATCGAATGGCTAAGGACAATTATATCTCCTGTGTCGTGTGTCACTTAGATGGAGGAGGAACTGATGGGCGAGTCTGGGATTTTACTGACCGAGGAGAAGGTCTGCGACGCACACCTTCATTAAAAGGACATAATGGAGTGGGCCAAGGGCCTCTGCATTGGTCTGGGAATTTTGATGAGGTTCAGGATTTTGAACATGATATGCGCGGCCCCCAACGCGGCACTGGCTTTATGAGTAATGCAATGTTTAATCAAGGTACACGTAATACATCTTTGGGAGACAAAAAGGCTGGGATGAGTCCGGAGTTGGATGCCTTAGCAGCATATGTTACATCATTAAATGAATTTCCTGCAAGTCCCTATCGAAATTCAGATGGCTTAATGACTGTTGCGGCCAAACACGGTGAAACAATATTTAACAGCACTAAAACAGGATGCGCCGTTTGCCATATTGCCCCTACATTTACAGATGGTCGAATTAAGAAAATATCAAGTTTAACAGATTATTTGAATTCAACTGTAATTCCTGGAAATGCGAAAAGCTTTGTTACAGAGCAAGGTTTTCTTCTGCATGATGTCGGTACTATCAGAACCAGTTCGGGGCGACGCTTAAGCAAGACCGCATTAGACAGTTGCTTGGGCGTAGCTAGTGTTTCTCATTGTATTGAATCACTCCCCCTCTTGCCGGGCTTTGATACACCGACACTAGAGGGACTTTGGGATAATACATCATTTTTACACGACGGCTCTGCCATCAGTTTAAAAGAAGTCATTACAACCCGCAATCAAGGCGATAAACACGGTGTTACAAGCCATCTAAGCGAGTCACAACGTCATGATTTGATCAGTTATTTGCTACAGCTCGGTGGAGATACACAAAGTGATACCAGCAGTTCCATTTCTTCTTTAGCTTTCTCCAAAAAAAGCCGTTTAGAACCTAGGTTTATCTGGAATGGCAAAAAATGGATTCTATCAGTGAATCCAGGAAGTTCAAAACCGCCCGTATACCTAGATGTCAGTGGGCAGCGAGTCTTGCGGAATCCCTAATTTTCCTTTGATCTGGTTCAAGCAGGCGCTTAAAAATTTCTGAAACACTTTAGCTGCCTCTTATAATGCGACAAAATGCGGAGATAAACCCACGATTGGTCTAAAGTAGAGGACTAAAGCGCCCCCAACACGTCCCAAATTCATAAATTAATAAGCTCGGTTTCTAATTGTGGAAACTGGCAGCCTGACCAGGATGGGACAATGCAATGGAAAGGGAACATCGTTCAATTTTCTCATGGTCTTTATACCAAATGCCGATTCTCATCGGGCTACTTCTGCTACTTTGTCTCGATTATACTTTCACACGAGAACATTCTATGCAAAAAATAGTGTGCTTACTGGACTCCTCTCAAACCAAATGGGTCAAGGAGTACCAATTAGATGAAATGTTCAAACGTCCTGAAAATAGGGGTACAGTCGTTTCTGTTACTCTAAAAAAATCTTTAGAATTGAAAAAAATAGACCCTACACTGCCATTGTTACACTTGGATTCAAAAACCTGTTTGCAAAGCTGGAATGGATTAAAGCCCGTTGAAATAGAAGCATGGATTGGGTTGCGCAAGCGTGCATGGAGCCCGCAAGCTGAAGAAGACAGTTGGTCTTTTCTTTACCGAAGCAGTGAAGTTTTATTGGGTCTATTGAGTAGAACAAAAAACAGTCAAAGTGCCGAAGGGAAAAACCAATGGAATCTGACGCTTAAATTAAGCAATCAAATTTATGGTTCCGAACCGGCCTATGCCACGGGCGAGGATTGGGAATTGATGGACCGCTTGATGGAAGCTCTGGATGAATTCGAGTCGCAAACCCTTTCTCTAGAAGAACACAGTGAAGCAGCAGCACTGTATTCCCAATTTTTGGATTCCAAACTGCGCCAATCGCGAAAAAATTTAAGTCAGCTATTACTTTCAGAAATACAAAAGAGAGGCAAACACAGCGATCTTCCGCCAGGTTCCCATTTTTTCTTCTCACCCATGCGTGTTGTGGCTGCGCTTCCCCTTCCCAAGAATTTTTTAAACAGCTTGGAAGATGAACAATCTCCCGTGCATCCTATTCAAACCGGAGCGGTATTACTCTATTCAGAAAAAAAATTAGATGAATTACGGTCTCTGGGTGCGACTGTTACAGTATTGGGTTTGGATGGAGATTTTTTCATTGGTCAAATGGATACAGAAACCCCTGCTTTTCTGGATAAGTATTACACGCAGCGAATAAAACATCCAGAGGGTCTTCAATGGGGAACCTTTTTGGGAGGAAAACAGCTTCGTCTATTATTTATGCTTCGCGCTATGCGGGAGGGCTTAAAATCAATCCCCGAACTGGACAAGGCCATCAAGCAGCAAACTTTTCTAGAGCAGGCTAGTTTATATCACACATGCGCGATGAATCAATTTCCCCACGGGCAAGAGGTGTATACATTAGAGGCTGAAACCAGTTTGCCTCCCGAAGCTGGGATTCGGGAAATTAGGGTACGATTTCAAGAGATCTTGCCCTGGCTAGAAGCCTGGTCAAGACTGGCTGGCAAAGCCCATGTTTCCGATGATGCACAAGCGCTTTCGGCCTGGAACGGACTGAAATCTTTAGGACTTCAATAAACATGTTCACTCGCGATTTTCACTACCATGTCTGGGATAACCCCGGTTTTGCTACTCTGCCCCCCCAAAGTGCCTTAAGCTTACGCATTCCTCCTCAACCTCCGGCAACTACCACAGAAACAAAAGATTTTTACAGTCTGAAAGCCGATTTAGCCAGTTTAAGAAGCCATGGCGCTGCATTGGGAATTGTAGATCCAAGCGTAGTATCAGTGGGAAGAAGTGCTCTAGGTAGGGAACTTTGGGCTATCAAGATTGGAAAAAACCCGCGCCATAAAGTGCTTTTCACGGGATGTCACCACTCGCGCGAATGGATCTCGGTTGAAGTGCCCTATTATGTGGCAGAATACTTAGTGTTACATTATAAAACCAGTCCCACTAACCGTTTCGAACATTTGGTCAAGCGATTGGTTGATGATCGGGAAATTTTAATTATTCCCATGGTCAATCCTGATGGGCATATGCATACCATAACAACCGATAGAATGTGGCGTCCCAACCGCAGAGCGATAGCCATAACGACGCCTTTTAGTTTTCAGAGACATTTTGATTCTTCTGGTAGTATTGTACCCGCTCCTGTTAGCGGAGGAAGAACCGATACCATCGCAGTTGCGGCAGGCACGTACCGGGGAGTGGATGTAAACAGAAACTATCCCGGATTGGATTGGGGTACAGAAACTGCCCTTAGCTTTAGTGTAAAAACCAGCCGTGACCCTGCCAGTCAAGGCCCCAACAGCATCTGGTGCGGCCCATCTGCTGGTTCAGAACCCGAA
>JBBQAD010000480.1:0-2662 GCA_038315885.1 Fibrobacteria bacterium
GCTGAGGGCACTAGCACATAGACCTAGTAATACATAGAGGAGCACAACCCTTCGCCTGCTTAAAGCTGATATTTCAGTATCCTCTTTTTTATAAATCATGATTTTCCAGGCTGGAAAGCCTAATTTTAAATCTTTCTCCAGGGCGACAGGCCGGCTTCCCAGTGTATCAGAAGAAAGCATAATTTCATCATTTTCATCCATAATGGAAAAATCCACCTCTTTCCAGGGGCCATTACGTGCCTGAATCAATTCGTCCATCACCGCCTCGATAAAGGGACTTTGATTTAGCTTGATTATGATATGCGTATCTCTATCGACCCATGGATATCCAATATTTAAAAAAGCCTGGCCCTCAAAATATTGCACGCTTAAGTCACGCGTGGCATCTTGAGCAGCAAACCGATTGAGATCATCAATTCCATATGGCCAAAACTGAGTGACATACTGCGCATTTTTTAAAAATATGGGAGCCCGCTGGTGTAAATCCCAAAAATAATCACGTGCAGTGGGGGATAGTGATTCCATAGAGGTTAACAAACGAACAGTTTCTTCTAGATAAAAATCAGATTCTTTGTAGCTGTGAAAACTGGAGCCTTCAACCACGCGAGTGATCAATTTGTTAGCCTCGGCGATGGCTGCATCCAACATCTGCATCCGTAACAGGCATTTTATTTTTAAAAGTTGTAAGCCTTCGGCCATAGGGCTACCTAGTTCTCCCGAATAATCTTCATCGTTCACTTCCAACTCTTGAATTAACCTGATACACTGAAAAAAATGTTCCCCCAGAAAAAGATTCTGCGCTTCATGCAATTTTTGCAGCCACCATTCTGGAGCAAGTTTACCCTTACCTATAGGGATAGAATTAAGTAAAGGGGGAGTTGCACGTTGCCCTTGGTGCAGAATAACCATGGATTGCACCAAGGGATTCTTAAGCAGTTCAGTGGTCAAATAAAAGCGATTTTCAGGGCTGGGTGAAAAGCTGAGCTTGCGCAATTGTTCCTGTAACCGCGCAGTTTGATCTTCTAGAATTTTATTTAAAATTCGGTCTAAAGCCTGAGTAAATTCCAGATTTTTAGTTTCCAAGGCCTTTTCTAAAAGGATTCTTTCGGCTTTGGTCGTTCGAAAGCTTAAATAGCTCAGTACCAATCCTGGAATCAATACGCTGAGCAAGAAGACAAAATAGAGGTTACCGCTAAGTTTCACTGGACCTTTAAGATACGAATCCTCAAGTAACCAAGAAGCAAGACTAGGCCTAAAAATTAGCTCGGAGAGAGCTGGTTTGTGGCGCTCTGAATCAGTACCATGTAGTCTCCCCGGCTCAGCCGGTTAGAAAACATTTCACTGACAAAAATGGTGGCACTTTCGTTTTCTAGTCGAACCACAATTCCCCGGGCTATCACATGATTGCTGATTTTCTTTTTCTGTCGGTCGACTAAAATTATAGCATCCCCAGGCTTGAAACCTTTGTCTTTGCCATGGTCGATTATAACGAAAGTGTAGGGTTGAACAAGCTCTTGGCGATCACTGATATAGATGATCTGGCCAAGGGGTTTAGGATTATTAGTCTTTAAATAACCAAGAATTTGAATTTCCTGGACTGCCTCAAAGGGAGCAGCCACCGCATTGGAAGGAATGATACCGTAACACTCAACCAATTTGGCCTGAGATGACTTTTCGGTGACTTCACTGACTTCGAGAATTCCTTTTGGCACCACCAATTTGCCCAAGGTTTGTGAGCGGGTATAATCAAGCCTCGAATCTTCCACCAGATAGACCAGATAGCGATCTCCGATTTTTACGCCGGTAGAATTGCCCCGGGCTAAACCAATTACTGAGAAAAGCTGCAGAAGATTCTCCTGTTGTTCTTCGGGAATTTTCAGAGCGGTTTGACCAAAAAAGATATCGCCATTTTCATCGGGCGTTCTTACAAAGGGGGCCGTTTTGACGAGTGATTCTGTGATAGCCTGATATTCAGGTCCTGAACTACCGCCCATAACCCCATCAAGCGTCCTTGATTCGGTATTACTTGAAATCGCATTTGACTGAACAAGAAGCGAGCCCAGTTTTCGCGCAAAGCTCTGTTGAAGATCGGTTTTATAAAGAGTTACTGGAGTAATAGTTGAACTTGTTGATTCAAGTTGCGAATTTGGGTTCACTACACTGACTTTGCTTTGTGAAGTCGCGCCGAGATTAATCCGATCACCAGGATAGATCCAATGGGGATCCTGTATTTGCGGATTGGATTTCCAGATAGAGGGCCACTGAAAAGGATTTTGTAAATACTCTGCGCTGATATCCCACAATGTATCACCTTTGATAACCACATGAGATTCATCGGCCGTAAGCCACAAAGAGACGCCGAGGCTCATTGCCAGACCCAGGCCTGCTGAATATTTTGAAATTGACTTCATACTAATTCCCCAAATCAAGTAAAGGCCGACATCATTCTCGGTCGATCCAAAGTCCTCAAATCATATAATCCTACACCCCTAAGGTCAAAGACAAGTTTTCAATCGACCAAAATGGCCTTTTAAATGCAATAAGGACAAATCTCTATTTGTCAATCCAGTTATAAAGACCCTTTAAAGCTCGATATAAGCCCGCTTAATGAGCGGATTCGCGAACGCAATAAGTCCTGCATTTTCTTCGACTTAAGTCATCC
>JBBQAD010000422.1:0-3587 GCA_038315885.1 Fibrobacteria bacterium
GATACTCTCAGCTAAAAATCATAAGTCAAAATCAGTAGCCTAGGATCAGAAGTCTAGAATCGGTACGCTATGCGCCCGGACAACTCGATGCCTTGCTGCTCGATGGTGCCATTCCATACCGTCATCGGAACTGGGCCAGTCAAATTGAGCAGATTATCGATATACAAAGAAAGACTTAAGCTGCGAATAGGTTCATAGCCTAAAGAAAGATTCAGATAAATCATGGTATTGGTTTCTGCATAATACATTTCATTATCCAATGCCGGGCGTTTCACTTCGGCAAGTCGGTATTTCGCAGGCCCTGCGATTCGCACATGGGGGCTAGTGTAATACTTTCCCTCGGCAAAACGCAAAGTAGAGCCCAAATTTCCTCCCCAGGGGGAGTAACTCAGCAAACGGCCATCAAGGTCAACGCGCCGGTTATTATAGGCCATGGAAGTATCAAAATCACTGGCTTCAGCGAGTGTATAGTATCCATTCCCCCAGATCTCATGGCTTCCCAAAGCCTTGCTGAGTTCCCACTCCAAACCTTGTGAATGATAGTTGGCCGTATTGCGAAAATTATAGGAGCTACCCGGAAATAAATTAATGAAACCATCGAGCTGCTGCCAAAAGAGCGTCAGGTTCGATTGCAGTCCTAAAAATTCTTGAAACCAAACTAAATCGACTTGATCCATGGTCTCCGATTTCACGGAATCTTTCACAAAAGCACTTTGAAAATTTGCGGGGCGTTAGTAGCCTCGGTTGTACAAGAGCTTGATGGCTGTACTTGAACTAGGAGTTACAATAACAGCGGCGCGCGGATTAATATTGGTGGGGTCACTCCCTCTATCATCATTGTAATCAAAACGTCCGCCCAGCACCAGATTCACCTTTTCTATAGGGCTGTATTTCCCTTGTAGATAGCCTCCAATTTGCTGATCTTCCAGCAGTGGATCAAACCAGTAGCCAACCGAATTAGCAGATTTTGAAGCAGAGTCCGCAGTGATATTGATATTGAATTTATTTAAACGCTGATTGGGACCCGTTTTAGTCAGGGTATAGTCAAGGCCCGCGCCTATATTCAGATTGTCGTAAAGAGATACATTATAATCCACCCCAGCCATAAGCTGCCTGTCCAGCCAGACGATATTAACCATGTTGGTCAAGTTCGTGGGGTCGGCAAAGGGCTGATATTCGGCCCGGTTGATTCCAGTCGATAACTTAAATGTTAACATTTGGTCAGAATTGGGCTGAACTACATAGCTACCTTCGACAAAACCTTTATAAGTTGTCAAATAGTTTTCGCGTCCCAAAGGCGATTCGTAATGGCGATTAAAGGTTTCCGTACTAAAACTCAAGGCATTGATACTTAAGCCTCCCAATTTCGCCTTCGATTGTAACATAAAGCCCGGACGATGCTTTTCCAATAAAGTTTCGTAGTAACCTGGATAGGTAGCTGAATCACTCGGAAGGCCTCCCGCAATGGCCATCTTTCTATCTGTCGCAGCGGCAAAACCCGCTGATTTTGCCTGTGAAACCGTTTCACCTTCAGAGTATCCACCCGAAGCAAAGAAGACCACTTCGGCATCTCCGCTTAATCTGGCTGTTTGAAAGTCAAATGTCCCCCCATTATGCAAAGTCGTGGTTCCATCGGATAGGTCATCGAATCCTAGGCCGGGATTGATGGCTACCTGGCTTCCACTTTGGCTTTCATTTTGATTTCCATCTCCCCCTTGTGAGACGATATCAGCGGCATCCTTAGTGATAATGTTAACAACACCGGCAAGCGCATCTGGGCCCCATACTGCTGAACCCGGTCCTCGGATAATTTCAACCCGTTTTACCGAGGCTAAATTGTTAGGCATCTCGATGATTTGTCCAGGTCCGAAATTTTCAATAGAGTTTAAACGGTGTCCATCCAGAAGAATCAGATACTTGGCGTTGTTATCACTGACGTTACCACGCACGGCAAAAACCCATTCATCCCGGTCGGGGATTACTGGCCAACCGGTCATTCTTTTTAGCAAGTCCTTTATATCCCGCACTCCCCACTCTTTGATTTGTCGGGCCGTTACAACCGAGATATTGGAGGGCGCCTGACTGATTTTTTCAGCCTTCTTCGATACAGTGGTAACCTGTATATCCATCAGGGCTGATAAAGAAAGCTCATCCATGGATTCTTGGGAAATTGCCAACAAGCTACCCAGAAAAAATACCAACAGAATTTTAGCATTCATTTTTTATCCTTTTTATCGAGAAGAAGAAATATATCCTCAGTTATTTAGACTGTAACACCTTGTTCACATTCGATAATTTTTCAGTATTGAATTTCCACCCTATGATTTTGGCAACATCTAAGTTAATGACGGTTTGGACACTAATTAAGGGTTCTAAACCAATCGAATCAGGGCTTTCATGCTCTTCAAGCACCTGTAAGATTTGCTGTGCTGATTGAATGCCGAGTTGTAAATAATCCGGATTGGCAGAAAAAATCCCCATGCCCATCTCCAAACTAGCCAGGTTCTCCAAAGGAACAACAATTGGTTTCTTTTTCTTTTTAAGGCTGCCTATCCAGAAATTTTCCAGAGATTTCGAATTCACTATAGCGTTATCGGGTAGCATCCAAAAAGCATCTGTACCCTTTTTAAGAGCTTCATCAGCTGCCAACTGTAAAGCATCCAAAAGTTTTTGATCCTTTAGTTTATCATCGTTACAATCCAGACAATAATCCTGTATCACAATTTTTTCCTTTTGAAGTAGGCGTTTTTCCTCTAGCACGCTTTCTTGAAATCGTTTCCGATGAAAAACGGCGACCTTAGTGACTTTGGATTCGGAGAGATTTCTGAACTGAGTAAAAACTGTATAGCCGGGTACTTCAAAACGAATTCCTGCCACATGAGGCAGACCAAGTAGCGCCTTGTCAGCCTGTAATACCATCAAAACAAACTTCGGCAGCTTGGCAAATGTAGTGTCGATTTTAGAAAGCTCCTTGGCCAGAACAACCGAACGGTTGTCCATCAATACAATGGCTTTCGCCCGGCTATTTCTGACGCCTTCACCCAATTTCTTGGAACTTTTTATAGAGCCCAAATCTAATGTATCCAATGCATAGTTTTCGCCCAGTTCACTCCGTAGGCCTTCAATTGCACTTAGAAAATTGGGTGAAATAGGAGCAAGCACGAGTAGGTTAGTTATTCTGCTCTTATCTTTGTTACTCCCATTTTCACTCTCTGAATTAGCGCAAATATTAGCTGACAAGCATAACAGTAACGCCATACCGAAGCCTATTCTGCGAAAAAGTGAGTCTATCATTTCAACTCCCATTTATCGATGCCCAACTCTTTAACTAAAGCTGGTGGCATTTTATCGATGGCATTGGCAACTGTTTCTCCCCGCGATTTATCTTTAGAAACCAGCACCGGCAAAGGAAAGGTTTGATTGGCCTCAGCCAGTATCCGCAAAGGCAACTGGGTATTCGATTTTAACTGAATGAAGTCACTTTCACTAATCAAGACAGCATCGACTGCATCCATACCTAAAAGAGGCAACAGATCTTCGCTCTTATTGACTCGCTTCAGTTTTTTTGCTTCGAAATGAAAAAATAT
>JBBQAD010000375.1:0-4140 GCA_038315885.1 Fibrobacteria bacterium
AGCGATACATTCTTCCAGGACAAAACATTCGGGCTCAAAACCGCTCTGTTGAGTTTCCATCCAACTATGCATATGCCGCTTGCGAAGATCCATCGAGCGATCGAGCCGCATGTATCCTATCAAAAGAAATCGTCCGGCAAACTCTTCAAGCTTTCCCTGATAACGTGTGCCGAAGAGAAGGTAACGCCGCTTATTTTTATGGATGGAGTTTCTTGCTTTTGAATGAGTACATCCGAGCAATCCGAAACTATTTGATTCATAATTGGGTTCTAGACTGCTGGCAGAAGCATTGGAGGCACCACTATCGCGGATAGGCAAATCAAAGGCAGTAGATGTATCCAAATGCACAAGGACTCCTTCGCCTTTTCCTCTGAAGTCCTGCCATTTTGTTTCCATCATACAGCCGCCTGTTCAAATGCGTTGAAGTTTTTAAAGACTTGAATGGCATTGCCCAGACGGGCGATCTCAACCAAATGAGCCAAACTTTCGCTTGGCTCGACCAATGCAATGGCGGCAGGCGCAGGACTGTCTGCCAAGTCTTTGCGAATTTCAGTTAAAAAATTGATGAACTCGGAATAGATATACTCTACGCCTCTAGAATTGATGGCCAAAAAGCGTTCGCCTCTTTGGACAGCTTCCAACACCGCCTGCTTTAAAAGCATGTAATCTGCAGCTTCCCCTTGTCCCGAATGGGGAATGAAAATCAGATAGCGGCCTACTCTCGATTGTTCAATACTCACAATGTTACTCGTCGATTTTTAGAAAAGCCCAATTCAAAATCTTCAACAAAAAGGCATGAAAAAATCAGGCCTATTCTGAATATAAGGAGAATGAATTTGCGAGTCAAGCAAGCAATGAATTGCCTATACCTTCAAATCGATATGGGTCGAATAAAGAGCCTCACCTAAAAAACTCATCGCCAGTTGATCAAAATGTGGGGCCTGTTCAGTAGTGATATACTCCCGAGCAGCATTGCGAGTCACCCTGCATTCTATTTCGGGATGCCGAAACAAATAATCTTGCAGGCTGGCAGCCACACAGGGACCCTGGCTTATAACGTTTACATAGTCTGGTATTACGCTCCGGATTGCATCTTCTATGAGTGGATAATGTGTGCAGCCCAATAGCAATGTATCGACATCAGACATTTGTTGCTTAGTTAGGTCCCAATATTTTTTTAGGTAATACAATAGTCCCAGACTATCGCGTTCTCCCGCTTCAATTAAGGGAACCAATACAGGACAGGCTACCTGAACAAGCCGAATACCAGGATGCAGTTTTTTCACTTCGAGAGCGTAGCTGTTGGAAGCCACTGTACCTGCGGTCGCCCATAAGGCCGTATTACCCCCTAATGAGAGCCTGCCAAGAGTTTCCACCGCTGGACGAATCACTCCGAGAACGCGTTTGTCGGGAAAGCGGGTAGGTAAATACCGCTGTTGAATGGTTCGTAGGGCTCGGGCTGAAGCCGTATTGCAAGCGATGATCACGAGCTGACAGTCTTTTTCAAGAAGGTAGCGAACACCCTCCCACGCAAATTGCAAGATGGAATCGAAGGATCGGCTTCCATAGGGCGCCCGTGCATTGTCTCCCAGATAGAGATAATCATAGTGGGGCAGCAGATCGCGAATGTTTCTAAAAACGGTTAAGCCGCCGAGCCCGGAGTCAAATACACCGATGCGACCTTGCTTGGAATGTGATAGGCCGATTTGAGTCCTCCTGGTTGACGGAGCTGGCATCTCTTTTTTCTCAATCCCAATTTAGCCGATAAAAGCGGCAGTATTTATACTTCTGCCCATGGATTCCTCCAAGCTAAGAAATTCCTGTGTCTGTGGAAATTCACTCCCCTATTTGGAGTGTTGTGGTGTGTACTGTGAAAAACCCATTGAGCCGATTCCAATTCGTAACACTTCAGTCAGCAAAGAGACGGCCTATCAACTCTATCGCTATCGACTCCATGAATTGTTTATTGCATTGCTCTCCTTGCGAGAGTTTTATCAAAGCTATTGGGAATCTTTAGCAGAGGAAGACTTTCCTGTTGAAACCCTGATGGATGATCCCGATTTTGGACGCGCAATTATTGAAAGTTTTTTCTGGGATTATTTCACCAAGTATTCTGAATCGAGGCCGATTCTCCGCATTGCCCGACATGTAGAAGGCGATGATCTCAAAGCGGCCAATGATTACATCACTTGGTCGATGTCACCCTTGTGGGCTTACCGTATTGATCAAATTACGCCAGCAGGTGTCTTGGTTCGCAATCTGGGCAATGACAAAATGCATTTACTGCATCCCCAATCGGTGCCACCAAATCTAGAGGCGGGAATGGGTCTAATTACCCGAATAGTTCCCTTTCAGGGTTATGAATTTTGTGCTTCTTCGGCGCTGGTTTTTCCCAAGGAGGAGGGCCTTAGTTTTCTGCGCAGTGAATTCAAGCTGGCCTGTCAAGAACTGGGTGTAAAGCCTGGTGTGGCCCTACGACCTGATGTACACACTCGTGAATGGTCTCACCATTCCTCTTTGCTTCGCAGAATTTGGAGACGCTACCACTATGATCGAATTTTGGGCAGACCGCATCAAAAGCCATTGAAACCATTAAGGCTGGAATTTTGGGTAAAAGATTCTGAAAACATTCACAAGAGACTCAGCGGAGCTTCTGGGATTCGCATTCTAAAAAATAATCGCTTCGAACATCGCTTCAGATACTTAAAAGTGAGCGAGATCACACTGTTTGAAACAGCCCTTGTATCTGTGCTCTCCGATTTTTCATTTGAGAGCTACTTCTGTCAGTGGCTGCACCGAGAATTGGGCGACACTTTGCCAGAGGAAGTGTGGGTACCCTTTGATCGATCGGAAAAAAAATTGGCCTCGAATGAAACACTTCCCGGTGAGAACCCCGATCAGTGGCTCAAAACCAATCGCCTCGATCTCAATGGACAAAGTCCCCTGGAAGCAGCCACCCACGATTTTGGACGTCGCCGATTGCGAGAACTCTTGGAGCAATTTGAAAAACAGGGCTCCAATACCGAATATCTGCGCAAGCAATTGCAGCTGTAGCAACTTTAGTGTTGCACTTTTTCTGTTTTTAACCTTTGCTTGCTTAACCCTGCGTATCTGGGCAGCTCCGAAGCCATTTCAGTCCCTTGATTCAAAGAGTAGTGGGGAAAAGTCGCTGCATAAAATGAGCGACTCCCTGCTGAAGCTTTTAGATATGCGGGTATTAGGTCCCAACGGTTTTTCGGCTCATGACCTGGATTTACTGGGCGAAGCTCCAAGTAAGCTTCGCTATCCAAACTTGATGGTCGAAAAAATGCTGAGCAATCCCCTGCAGAGTGGCCTGTATGTGGAACAAATTCGAAAAAGTCTACTTAGCCCATCAATGAACGCTCAAAGTCATTTTATTTCGCCAGAATCTTTGTGGTCCTTGGTGGATCAACCACTCGGTAGGCTTGCAGCCAATAAAAAACACGATATCGTTGCCAAGATGGCTCTGGCGCAAAGTTTTTTAAAAGACTTCGTGGGAAGCTTAAGCTCTGAGGAAGCTGAAATTTTGCTGCGAAAAAGCGCAAGTCTCTTTAAGCTCTCTCCTGAAGACACCACCCTAAATCCCATTGAACTAGAAGAGCGACGCTTAGCCGACGAGGTGCTTTCGAATCAAGTGTATACATTGGCCGGAAAACTGCGTTTCGATCAATTGGCTCTCGCATCTCAATCTGCCCAAGAGCTGCAGGAGCGCCTAATCGACAGTTTAGTTGCCGGTCGTTATGGTTATGCAATTCGCCTTTTTAAAGCTTTGGGCCAGGCAGGCTTTCCCGTGCATATTAATGGGGCTGAAGAGAACAAACATTTATTAGGACCGGGTCTATGGATAGATTTAGAAGGGGACGATGAGTATCGCATTCCCCCAGGGTGGCGCCCAGGTGAATTGACTCTGCTAATCGATCTAAAAGGGAACGACCGTTACATATTTGAGGATACTACTGGTTCGACTCCGGGAAACATGGGAATATTTTTACTTGCCGACTTAGCCGGTGACGACGAATACCGTTCACATGACTTTGGTCCTGCCTCTGCCCGTTTTGGATACAGTTATTTATATGATCGCTCGGGAAATGATCAGTACTGGAGCCGCTGCGCCTCCCA
>JBBQAD010000311.1:0-4870 GCA_038315885.1 Fibrobacteria bacterium
AAACGCAGAAAGGCTTAGGGCTGTTAGAAATATTAGCTTCCTTGGTTGTATTTTCAGCTGTTACAGTTATGGGGATCAAAGCCTACCAGGTTTCCTCTAATATTTTTAAGGAAGCAAAAAAGACCCGCGAATTAACCCAAAACATCAATGCAACCATTGAAACTATTTCCGGACTAAATCGAAACTTATTGTTAAACGCAGGTTCTGCATATTTGAATTGGAGTGATCCGACGCCAATTGGGCATGGCGATTTCGGATACAGTTCCAAGGTGAATCTTAACCCCATGGTAGATGGAAAATCCAGAACAGATGTAGCTGCGATTGAAATTCAATATGGGCCAATGGCCAATGGAAAAATAACCAAGATAGAAGGACGAAATGTAACTCTTATTCCCAACAAAAATACTGGTGAATCTGCAGAAGAGACTCAAGAAAATATAAAGACAGAACTAGAATACAGTCAAGGCAAGTACAATAAACATATTAAGGAGATTGAATCAAAACAACCTGCACTCAAAGACGCCAGTAACAAGTTTTTAAACCCCTATAACTGTTACGATCCAGGAGAATGTTGCGGGGTTCTAGATCAATGGGCGAGAACTGGTTTTAATAATAAGAATGCAATTGATGGCTTACCAGAAAAGTGCGATTACCGCTGTTTTCAATCCTTTTCTTACACAACTCCCCAGTGGGACAGTATTTGCGGTATCAAACTGTGTGAAAAAGTTGATTCCACGGGAATTAAATCAAAATGCAATACCCTTCCCGAAGGCTCTTTTCAAAGAGATGTCTGTAACAGCTGTGGAACGGGAGGCTGTGAAGCCTGCTGCGCTGACTTTGAAAATATCATTAAGCAGGGCTTGCCCAAAATGCCCGAGGGTTACGTATTAAACGCGGCATGCCCTGAAAAATGTGTTGCAGATTGGATTGGAACTGGTAATGTACCACTGGATTACAATTACTGGTTCGGCGTTTGCGGCAAAGAAAATGTTTGTGCTGATTTGGTTCCTCAAAACAAGACAGAATGTTGTGCAAATGGTGGCGGCATTACCATGAGTCTGTGTCAAGGCTGCGGCATTGTTAGAGGGGGAACCTGTGAAAGCAAGTCCTGTGGTTCCACTAATTGGTTAGATGATATTGACTGTAAAAATTTGAGTTGGTGTGGCAATGTTCCCAATCTATTTACAGATAAGTGGGAAGATCATTGGGGAAATATATATCAGAAATGCAAGAATGATCCCGCATGTTTACAAACGAATTGTGATGTCCCACCTAGCGACGAGGAATGTTGTCTCAGGTACTATCTCGTTAATGGAAATGATAACCCCCCCAGTCGATACCATAAATGGTGTCCCTCAGTGGATAAACAAAAATGTTGCAAGATGGAGATTCCTGGTGCTTATTGTGATGGAGTCGGTGGACAATATGCAGACTCCCATGTTGGAAGGAATGACTGGAAGTGCTCGGACGCAACCAGCTTTAAATGCAAAAAGTTGAATTTTTGTGGCAAAGACCAGGCCTTCAAGCCGATAGGGGTCCCCAAGACATGTCAGTCGACATCCAATACCACTAATACTTCATCAGGGACAAATCAGCCCAGACCAAGTTCACCCAGTCCCACTAATAAGCCCAAGACCATAGACAGAGGTGACGCAAGTCCGGTTGATGTAACAACTCAGCCGAAAAAGCAGGCAAACAGTGATTATACCAATAAAAACACCAGTACTAACGGTGGGCATGAATAGCCATTCAAATAACTAAAGCTCATTTGTCTTAAAGATGAGAATCTAAGGACTCCTATAGCCTCCAGGCTGTATGATTTCTTAGTGCAAGTCACCAAGAATAAGCCGTTTCAAACCGAGCAAGGCAATTCATTTTTGCAGCAGGGAATTACCCTTGTTGAGCTAATTGTTGCCATGGCAGTGTCGATGATCACTGTAGTAGGTGCATTTTGGTGGTTTAACTCTGTCTGGAAACGCAGCGTAAGGCAAAATGAAATTCAGCAAATGGAAGTCCAGCTGCGTGAAGCGACCAAGGCGCTTAACTCCTACCTACGAGCCTGTGGTACGGGTTCAGGCGACGCCTTCTTCTATGATCCTCTCGATATAAGCACAGCACCCATCGATACCTTGGGCGGCTTAAAACGAGTCATCTCCGTATCAGGAGGTGTCATGGATCTATATGGCAATTTCACCGGCAATTCGACGGTGATGAAAGCGCCCATGATTACCGATTTAGACAGAGTGAAAGTTAGCAACCCCTTTATTTTTACCACTGGAACATCACTCTATATCAATGGTGGCAGCACGCAAGAGGTACAACGAATAAAATCCATCTCAGCAGACAGCATGATTGTGTTTGAAAATAACGCCATGATAGCATATCCAAGAGGAACTTTAATCTTTCCCTTGGAGCGTATTCAAATCGACGCGAGCGGTGGTAAATCCCTCAAGATGAATCGATACACAGCCTTTGGTACGCTTAAATCCAGTAAGGCTTTCATCCCCTCGGGACGCAGCGGAGATGATGTCATATTTACAATTACCGGCAATAATATTGCAGCACGGCGTATGGATTACACTCTGACTTTTGCCATAAATAATAACAGCACATCAAAAACGAGGGTTCAAAAATCGAGCGATCAAGTAGTCTACATGCGCGGTTTTTAGGGAATTCAGTAAGCATTACACCGAAGCTCTCAATCGCTTCAATTCTGAAAATTGATTACTCGATGTTTCACCTTGCCCTACTTAATTAATACGCCAATACTTCTCATAGCTGATTTAGTCGAGGCTTGCTCAACATTCCCTTTTTTGTGTGCTTACACATTTACTTTGCAGAACAGAGTACTCTAGTTTATTTTTTCATTTCCGATTCATGCTAAGGGAGACAAAATGGCAGCGAGACGAAATGTGAAAGGAAACACAGGGAATCGTTACACTAGTGCGGAGAAGCTACGCATTTTGACCTTTATTGAAGCCCATGATGCAAAAAAAGGTCGCGGAGGAATGGCAGCAGCAGTTCGAAAATTTGAAATCCCCCAATTAACTGCGTATCGATGGAGGGCTGCCGCGCTCAAGGCCAACAAAAAACTAAAGCAAAAACCGGCAAAGGGCTAGGCTGCAAAAAATTATCGTAGCCTTTTTTTGAAAGTGAAATCTAAATACGATGGAAATAATCAGGATGTATGGGATTGGCTTTTAAAAACTGGTAAGAAAAAACCGGCCCGGAAGAGGTGCGGGCCGGTTTCGCCACACTAACACGACCCATCAAACTTTTGTTTAACGAGTCATTTTAATTTTAGGGAGTGGCAGCCTAGACGTCAATAAGTCGCTGGTTTCTTGGGCCGGTAGCGGTGCACCAAATAAAAAGCCCTGAGCCAAATCCGCATTTTTTTTGCGCAAGAATTTCTCTTGTTGCTCGGTCTCCACGCCTTCAGCAATGGCCTCAAGTCCTAGGGTATGCGCCAAAGCGATTATTCCAGCCGTGATCGAAGCCAGGCCTTTTTCCTGCAGTCCCCAGATAAAACTCTCATGAATTTTAAGGCTATGTAAGGGTACCTGATTTAAGCCTTGTAACATGGTATAGCCAGCACCGAAGTCATCCATCGATAGTTTGCCAAGCTTTTGCCCCAAATCCTTTAATGATTGGAGATTTTTGGAGGCTTTTTCAAGAATAAATTTCTCGCTTATCTCCAAGCGAAGATAATCAGCTACTGGAAATCCAGCCTGTGTCAGTGATGTGATCAATTCTGGAAGGTTTCCGTTGAATTGACTTGCAGAGATGTTAACAGCCACCCAGATTTTTTCATTTCCTTGGCTACGCCATTGCTTTACTTGTTGACAAGCCTGCTTTAACACCCATTCACCAATGGAAACTATTAATCCGTTTTCTTCTGCTAGGCTTAGAAAATCCGATGGCAGTAGGAGTCCTTTGCCGGGATGATTCCAGCGCAGCAGCGCTTCAAAGCCGGCAACTTCTTTGCTGGCAAGTCTTATTATTGGTTGATAATACAGTTCAAATTCATTTTTTTCCAAGGCCCTCATCAGATCGTTTTCAAAGCGCATTTGTTCCACGACTTCGGCATGCATCTCTCGGCCAAAAATTTCAAAACGGGAGCGGCCCTTTCGTTTGGCTTCATACAGTGCCGTATCGGCATCGCGCAACAACTCTTCGGGTAGGGTATAATGGGCGTCTCCCACCACGATGCCCAGACTGGCTGTGGGATAGACTTCATGTCCTATAAGAGTCATGGGGTCGCGAACACTTAGTAAAATACGCTCTGTTACACGAAGAGCCTGATTAATGTCTCCGATGTCTTCCAGGAGAACCGTAAACTCATCTCCTCCCAGCCGAGCAACTGTATCACCCGGTCGGACGCATAATTCCAAGCGACGGGCGATTTGAATCAGCAATTGATCCCCAGCCAAGTGCCCTAAACTGTCATTGACCAATTTGAAGCGGTCGAGATCCATAAACAAAACCGCAAAGAGATATTTATTACGGCGTTTGGCTTTTTTAAGAGCATGACCCAGGCGGTCTAGAAAGAGGGCACGGTTGGGTAGCTGAGTCAGTTCATCATAAAAAGCACGCTGAGATAATAGGTTCTCCGTTTCTTTATAAGCGCTTACATCCGTTAAGGTTCCCGCCATGCGAATCGGTTTATTTTTAGGGTCCCGAATGGCGCTTCCTCGCACCAACATCCAGCGATAGTCGCCATTATGATGAAGTGTTCGGCACTGATTGACAAACTGTTCTGTTTCTCCGCTCAAATATTTTTGCAGTGAACTTTTAAAGTTATCCAGGTCTTCTGGATGGATGCGTTCCATCCAGGCTTTGGGGTGAGGGGCCAGGCTCTGGCTGAGTCCCA
>JBBQAD010000472.1:0-2836 GCA_038315885.1 Fibrobacteria bacterium
AGTGATGATGATGGGTTTACACTACTTGGCAGTGGTGAAGGAATTGATTTTGGTGGAAATTCTTCGCCAGGAATTAAATACCCTAGTACGGATATTCGGGGCAAACCTAGATTATTAGGTTTCAATTACGACATTGGTCCTTACGAAACAAAATGAAGAGCAGAATTACAAAAACCAGTTCACCAAATTTTTAGCTGAATAAGATTATTCAGCAAGTTTGTCTCTCTATTTTGCTTGTTGTGCTCGAAATTAGGGTTTAGACAAATTAAGTCCCGGCACAATCTTTACGCATCCTCATAGCGATTCGAATCAATCGAAAAGCTGGATGTGCGTACATTTTCCAAGATATCCTTGAGCACATGTAAGTCTTTGCCGATTTGCTTGGCGATACTATCTCCCAGCAATCGAAAGAGAGCCAGCCCTAAGGCCGCGCCGGGGGGCTGATAAGCGAATGTAATTCGAACCTCAGTGCTGGAGCTTTCATGCCCATTCTTTAGGGGTGAAAAGTGCACCGTTCCCATATTGGGAATCCTGGCTTTTTCTTCGGATTTCCAGGCGATGAGTCGGTTGTGTTTCTCTTTGAATATTTCTGCATTCCATTGCATGCTGCCGCCGAACCAGGTTCGGACAGACCAGCGCGAATGCTTTTCATCTTTTACCTGTATCGATTGTACCTGGCTTAAAAAGCGAGGTAGATTGGACAGGTCGCGCCAAAATCGAAAGACTTCTTCAACCGGCCTGTGAACTGTAATACTCTGATCAATCGTGAGTCCTCGGGTAGGAAAGGATTGATAATCTTCGTTATCTTCGCATTCCACCGCAGTGCTCATTCCTAGAGCTTTGTATACAAAGCAGCGGCCTGTAACACCTCTCCAGATCATCACCCCGCCGCCCGCGAAAAGGGCGGTTCCTAATTTTCCTCGACGTAAAAGCCCAGCACCAATCAGTGCCGTACCTGCAACCATGGAGAGCAAACGCTCGATTGGCCCTACGTTTTCCATCCCTTTTTTACTGACGGATTCCACTAGTTCATCCCTACTGCTTTCTGTCTTCAACTTAACTTTACTCTTTTCGGCAGCCCCAAGGCAACGAATCTTGATCAGAATAATTTCGTTGCAGGAGCGCAGATACTCTTGTATCGATTCATGCTTCCGGCGATTCCTGTGTTTCAATCGACCTCAGTAATTTAGCAATCATAAGCTCTAAGTTCCCAAAGTAAACTTATGTCTTCTGGTGTACTTTTCTTTGATAGGCACCGCCTTCCAAATCCAGGCGGTCTTCCCTTGCTGCCTTATCCAAGGCCAGTGAAACACCCTTTCGCCAAAAAGGCAGAAGCCAGCGCCGCCATGATTTCAGCTCCATCTCGAATTGAGCGCTGACTTCTGTTCTATTGTCCTCTTCTTTGAAACGAAAGAGCAGCCTAGCGCCTCGATTGGGTCCTTCGATGAATTTCCAATTCAGGTCACCATTGGCCTCTTGCTTTTGAATCACTTTATCCCTTTGTAGAAAAAACCAAAACGGTTTGGTTTCTTGAATAAAGTGCGTGCTGTCATTTTCATAATGGATCTCTGTGAAACAAATATTGGGATGAATATGGGACTGTGAATGATGGGCTACATCGGCGAATTGGGAACGCACAAGTTCCATCGGACAATCAAAAAACAAAGTTTTATGAACCACCAAATTGGGCAGCATGCTTCACCCCTATCAAAAGCAAAAAAGGTCAAAGCGAACGCATCAAAGTGAAAAAATCACAGAAGGCTTGCTATTGAAGTATACGCGCGGAGTGCTTAGAAAGATGGGCTAATGAGAAAGTGAAGTTCTAATCACAGACAGACTCACCCGATTGCATGATTTAGTGGCAGTCACCGATCGGGCAAAAAAATTGCAGATCAAAAGCATGCGAAGAGAAGCATCCCAACCTAAGATTGTCTATAAAGAACAACAAAAGGCTGGGCCGGGACGAAATGACAAGGCTCTAGAAGGGAAGGTCGTCTTCGGGAAGAGGCGGAATTGAATCGGAGGCGTGGCTCATGCTGGGGGCCATACCGCTATCGGAATTCTCATAGCTCGATTCCATCGGGCCGGAAGATGGACCACCCTGGCGGCTTCCCAACATTTGAAAATTCTGTGCTACTATCTCAGTGGTATACTTCTTTACGCCGTTCTGATCGTCCCATGAGCGAGTTGTGAGTTTTCCTTCTACATAGATCTGAGAACCTTTGCGAAGATATTTCTCTGCAATCTCAGCCAACTTGCGCCAAACCACGACACGGTGCCATTCGGTTTTTTCTTGACGCTGACCAGAGCGGTCGGTGAAAACTTCTTTGGTGGCCACGTTAAAGTTCGCAACCTTATCGCCGCTGCCAATGGCTCTCACCTCGGGATCGCCGCCTAAATTTCCAATGATTTGAACTTTATTCAAAGACGCCATGATTCCTCCTCGTACACAAAAACAGATAAAGATTTATAGCTCAAGATTAGTTTTTCCAGGCCACTACCACAACACCTAGCTTTGATTAAAGGTATTTTCCTGCGATGGCTAGAGTTACCCTCCCAATTGACCACTTAGAAGCCCTTTGGCCGCAAGATTTGCATGGAATGAGCATCGGAGCGCTATTGCATCCCGCTTCAGTCAATGCCAAATTAAAGCACAGCTCCGAAATCCTCAAAGAACGGAGTGGTACTTCTTTTCACTTGAAGGCCTTTTTTGGTCCACAACACGGCTTCTTAGGTGAGACCCAGGATAACATGATCGAATGGCAGGGCTTTGAGCATCCGCGCTTCAAAGTCCCGGTCTATAGTTTATATGGTGAACATCGCGAGCCCAGTCAAA
>JBBQAD010000131.1:0-8476 GCA_038315885.1 Fibrobacteria bacterium
AGGACAATGTGTTATTCGACGGTACGGTCTTGGACAATATCACTCACGGAAGGAGTCGTTACACCGTTGAACAAATTGAAGAGGCCGCAAAAATGGCCAATGCTCACGAATTTATTTTGAAGTTAGACAAGGGTTACAGTACCCGAGTGGGCGAACGCGGTGTATCACTCTCCGGAGGACAGCGCCAACGTGTCGCAATCGCCAGAGCCCTTTTGCGCAACCCCGCAATTTTGCTCTTGGATGAAGCTACCAGCGCTTTGGATATGCTCAGCGAGAAAGAAGTACAAGAGGCCTTGGAACGAGTTATGAAGGGTCGCACGACCATAACAGTTGCCCATCGGCTTTCTACCATTCGCAACGCCGATCGGATTCTGGTTTTTAATGAGGGCAAAATTGTGGAAGCAGGCAATCATCGCGATTTGAGCGCCTTAACTGGAACCTACCAAAAAATGATTTCCTTGCAAGAACAATTGCGCTAAGCGCGCCTTAGCCGCCTCGCATTGAATTAAGATTGATACGATGCCTCCCTGGATATTAGGTGTAATGGCTTTTTCTATATGGGGGGTTTTACCTCTTTACTGGAAGGCCTTGTCTGCTTACCCAGCCGAGTTAGTTCTTTCCTATCGCGTATTTTTCAGCTTGATCACGACGGCTCTATTGTTCGTGCTGCTGAGAAGAAAATCCCACTTGGGGCCAAAACCTTTTCGAGCTCTTTTGTTCATGGCTTTACAAGGTTGCACGATTGGAGTGAACTGGTGGATTTATATATGGGGCGTCCAAAATGGAAGAGTTTTAGAGAGCAGCTTCGGATACTATCTCAGTCCGATTGCATCCGTATTTTTAGGCGCTTGGATTCTGCACGAATCGTTAAACCGCTTTGCCAAACTCTCTATCGCCTTGGCCTTAACCGGAATTTTAGTTAAAGCCAGTGAATTGGAACGCTTCCCTTGGGTGGGACTGTCACTCTGTATCAGCTTTGCTTTTTATGCCTTGCTGCGCAGGCTATCTAAGCAAAACCCCCTCGACAGTCTTCTCTGGGAAACCATCTTTATGCAGCCGGTGGCCTTTTTCTTTTTCTTTAAAGACGGATTCGGAATTCCTGTTGATGCGAATATGACTCATGCGTCGATTTTTAGTTTTTGGATTCAATCAATCCCAAACGTTTCCCAATTTGCCATGATTTCACTATCGGGAATCATAACTCTGGTTCCTCTATGGTGTTTTGCCAAAGCTGCGCAGGGAATGACAATGGGTTCCCTTGGCTTCGTACAGTATCTCTCGCCTACATTACAATTCATGCTGGGCTTTTGGGTGTTTAAAGAGAGCACTCACCCCCGCATGTGGGTCGCTTTTGGTTTTACCTGGCTAGCAGTAATTTTGTTTATGGTTTCGCGCTTTAAGAATGAGGCTCCAAAGGTGATATTGCCGGCGCCTAAATGAACTGGGTACTTTAACATGATTTTTGCGGCTTGAATTCGCATTTAGCTAGCGAAAGCCCCCCTTCACATTGTACCTTTCATCGCTGCCGAACGTAGCCTGAATTGTCATAGCCAGGAGGAAACATGATCGCCATTTCCATTCGCAACTTGCTGGAAAAACTCAATCCCTATGGAAAATCACTGCTTGAAGGAGCTGTGGGTTCTTGTGTAACACGCGGACATTATGAAGTCACAATAGCCCACTTTCTCAACCAGGCTCTCGAAGAAGGCCATGGAGATCTGCCCTATGTGCTGCACCACTTCAAAGTGGATATGGGCCTTTTTAAAATGGCGATTCAGCAAGAATTAAAAGAGTTACGCGTTGGTAACTCAGGAAAGCCCACCTTTTCGCCCATTTTTATGGGTATGCTGGAAAGCGCCTGGGCTGAGGCTTCCCTTAACTTAAATGAAACACTGATACGTTGCGCTGCGGTCGTTCTGGCCATTCGCCGTAATCCCAGTTCGGTTTCGGCTGCCTTGGGTGACCAGTTCAAATTGATCAGCCCTGAAATTTTGATAGAAAAATTTTCTGAAATTACTGCCTCATCAAAAGAAAATGCAGCCTCAGGTCGTGGAGCCCAGCGTCAAAGCGGTGAAAAAGCCGATGAGGGCTCTGCCCTAGGACGTTTCACTATCAATATGACCCAACTCGCTAAAGATGGGAAAATGGATCCTGTTTTTGGGCGCGATGATGAAATTAGACAGACCATCGACATTCTCTCCCGCCGCCGAAAAAACAATCCCATCATGGTTGGTGACGCCGGCGTTGGTAAAACAGCGGTGATCGAAGGTCTTTCGTTAAAAATTGCAGAAGGTGATGTACCCGATATCTTGAAGAATGTCGAGATACGCAGTCTGGATCTGGGATTGTTACAGGCTGGGGCTGGTGTTCGTGGTGAGTTTGAAAATCGCCTGAAGAGTGTAATCAAAGAAACCAAAGAGTCTGCGGTGCCCATCATTTTGTTTATCGATGAAGCGCATACTTTAATTGGAGCCGGAGGCGAAAAGGGGCAGAATGATGCCGCCAATCTTTTAAAACCGGAACTTGCCCGTGGTGAATTAAAGGTTTTAGGAGCAACCACCCACTCTGAATTTCGTAAATATTTTGAAAAAGATCCGGCAATGGCACGCCGATTTCAGCAAGTACGCATTGAAGAACCCGATCCCGAAACTGCTTCCATCATGCTGCGAGGTTTAAGAACCCGCTATGAGCAGTATCACGGCGTACGTATCACTTATGAGGGAATCAAGGCCGCCTGTGACCTGAGTAACAAATTTATTGCCGGTCGGCAGTTACCCGATAAAGCCGTCGATTTGTTGGATACCGCTGCTGCGCGAGTCAAAATGGGCTTAACGACCAAGCCGCCCCAACTACAGGTCTTAGAACAGAGTATTGCTAACCTGAAAATCGAAATTGAAGCTTTGGAAAAAGACGAAAGCGCCGCCGTATTAGACGATATAGAGAGTTTGACCTCTGCGCGTTCTCGTTTGCAGCACGCAGAAGAACAGTGCAAAGATATCGAGATTCAGTGGAAATCAGAGTTACAGCTTGTCGAAGAGGTAATCGCACTCCAGAAAAAATTAGAAGAGAGCAAAGACAGCGCAGAAAAAGAAAAGGTACGCGCTGAAATTGATATAAAATGGCAGGCTTTAGAGGCGGTGCAAGGCGATCAGGCCCTTGTATACAGTCATGTCGACAAGGGCGTGGTAGCACAAATCATATCGGAATGGACTGGCATACCCGCTGGTAACATGATGAAAGATGAGGCGCATTCTTTACTGGAACTGGATAAAACCTTGAGCGATAGGGTGATTGGTCAGCCCTGGGGTATCCGTGAAATCGCCAATACCATTCGAGCCGCAAAGACTGGCCTAGGAAACCCTGAAGCACCAATGGGAGTCTTTCTGGTGACCGGGCCCTCGGGCGTAGGAAAAACTGAGACGGCATTGGCCATCAGCGATTTGCTTTTCGGTGGAGAAAAAGCAGTTGTCACTATTAACATGAGTGAATACCAAGACAGCATGTCTGTAACCCAACTAAAAGGAGCCAGTGCCGGCTATGTTGGCTATGGCGACGGAGGCGTGCTTACAGAAGGAGTGCGTAAGCGTCCCTACACAGTTGTTATTCTAGACGAAGTTGAAAAAGCCCATAAAGATGTGCTCAATATGTTTTACCAGGTTTTTGACAAGGGAATCTTGCGCGATGGCGAAGGACGCGATATCAATTTCAGGAACGCGCTTATTTTGATGACCTCGAATCTGGGTCTACAAACCATTACTGACATGGCCTTAGAAGATAAAGACTACACCTTGGATGATTACACTCAACGTATTCTACCAGAACTGACCGACCATTTTCAGCCAGCTCTATTAGCTCGTTGCAAAGTTGTTCCCTTCTTGCCTTTGGGTACCGACAGTCTGCAAAAAATCATCGCCCTGAAATTAATGAAGGTCGGCAAACGCCTGATGGGTCGACATAAGATGGCTTTTGCGGTCTCCCCCGCTGTGGTGGGTAAAATTGTGGCCCAATGTACCACTCTCCAAAGCGGAGCGCGCAACATAGATACGGTAGTCGATCAGCAAATCTTGCCTGAAATCTCCCGCAACTTGCTCATTCAACTAGCTGAGGGTAATGTACCGACTCACCTGTTTATTGGGGTAAATGAAGCAGACCGTTTTGCCTTCTATTTTTCTCAAGGTGACTTTGACGCTCCCGAGTTGCGGGAATCGGCTCCAGAGAGTGACAGTGAAACTGAAGCTTCCAAGGAAGAGGAAATCAGCACTGCTGGCTAATTTCATCCTTCACCTCTGGTAGAATCCATCACCCATCAATTGGGAATGGAGTAAGCGATCTTACGGCTATGGCATAAGCATCGGTACTTATTTCATCAGGCCTTTGATCAAAAAATTGAAATCAAATTGTGTAAGGCATCAAACCGATACCTTGACCTCGCCTATTTTCAGTTTGTTCAGTTAGGATTTGGCGTTTAAAGAAGTCAGAGCTTCTTCCACACTTTTAAAGCGGGGTACCATAAATCCCAAATCGACGACTTCAAGGATGTCCTTGATTTCATCGGAGTCGCCTACAATCATAAAGCGTCCATTAAGTTCATCGGTGGTGCTTTTGATTTTGATCATCATTCCAATTTGATAACTTTGGACGAAATCGAGTCGGCTCAAATCAAGAATGATGTTTTTAGAGATTTCACCCTTGCGTACCATTTCCATTTGGCGAGAAACGGTTTGGGTTTCTTCCCAGCCACCATCAAGGCTGAGCAAAGTGTAGTCGTCTTGATGCTGTGACTTCATAAATATGTAATTGAAACTCTATTTCCTAAAGGAGCTTGGCAATCCTTTTCTTACCGAACGGCTCTTACAACAAGTTGCTCGGACGCGATTGCAAGGCCTTGTCAAGGCTTTTTCGAGTAATTTTTGAGACAGTATGCCGATCCACTAAATAGCCTGGCAAATGGATGATACGGGCATCGCTTCGGGTTCGCAGAGATGGATTGGTAATCAATTGGGTAACTATCATACCACCTATCATATATCCAAAATCATAGGAGGTAAATCTCAAATTAGTAGAATTGTCATTATCGAAACCTATAAGCGAAATCGAATCGGGGATGGTTTTTCCCCTTTTTTTTAAAAAACGCTGGGCACGTATAGCAACCTGATCGTGACTACATATCCACACCGAAGCGCCCTGTTTCAGAGCCGTTTCGAATTGCTTCTCTTCGATTTCGAGTGCAACATGGTCGCGCACACACAGTTTCACGTTCTCATTGACATTCTGGTTAAAGACGCCGAAACTGCGAAAGTGCTCTAACTCAGGATACCGTTCGGAAACGCGGCCCTGAAACCTTTCCAGCATTTTTTGGGTTTGGTGACTCGCATTTGCAGAAATCTGTGGATTAAACTGATAACTATTAAAAACGATTGAAGCATCATAGGCTTTAAAAGCAGCGCGAAGTGCAATCTCTCTCTCCTTTTCCCATTCATGGGATAAGTAACTTTTTGTATAAAAGATTTTCTCATGTCCGCTTTCTAATAGGTGCCAAGCGATTTCTGCGCATGCTTTGGAATAATTTTCTTTTAAGTAAAACACATTGTCATAGGCTAAGAGTGATTCGAGGCCGGTTATTGATGAATATATCGAGAAAAAAATTGGTTTTTTACACTCATGAAGTGCATCGACCTTCTCATTTTTTGAAAATCCCAGAAAAATAATGGCAGCCGTGTCGGGGTGATTGGCCATAGTCAAAAAAGAGGGATCGTTAATTGGAATAGGCAACATTCTTAACTGATATCTTTTGAAATCTAGGGAGCTCTCGACGCCGCTTAAAAGTTTCCAGCGTGTTGGGTCGATCCCCTGTTTGGGAAACATATCCAAACCTGAAAAGTAGAGATATACAATCCCGGAGTTCCGTTCAATCTTCTGAAATTCTGGAATCATTAGAAAGTAAAGCCCGCTAGGGTGGAGATTGCCATCGTTTTCGCAATTGTATTTCCGCTCTTATCTATAGAGTTTTTACCCCAGTTCAGTCGCAATTGCAAGTTTCCCAGGCCCCATTCGACACCTGCGGCCACGACATAGCCAAAATCCACCGGATCGATGTCTTTATTTTCGATAATCGGATCTACTTTAATGGGAGTGATCAAACCCGAATTATCAATTTGCACAATATCAGCCCCCGAGCTAGAAGCCACTTTAATACCCCAAGAAGGTCCTAGCATAATAATGGGGTGTACCTCTCCATCGGTTGGAACACTCAATTTCAGCATAAGCGGAATTTCCACATAATGAGCCTTGATCACCGTGGCTCTGACACTATCCTTGACGCCACCGGAATTTTTGCCATAACTTCGTTTAAGTGATGCGCCTTTGTAGAGATACATTGCATCTGCTTCGATTCCCAGTATTTGCGGAAGGTGAAAGGCTAACCTCAAGCCCGCCGTAGGTCGAATGGAAAAATCGTATTCATATAAATCCTTACCATAGTAGTTGTTAAGACTTAAACCGCCGTAGAGTCCTGGTGAAAACCACTTTCTTTCGGCATGCAGAGTATCAGTGAGTAATAAAAAAACAAGCAAGCTTGTGAGCCAACTGGGTAGAGATTTGGCACTATTGCAATAAGTGAAAGCTCGGGAGTATGTAGAGGAGGATAAATTCATTTAGAGCCTTTCAATCAAGCATTGAAAATAAGCCTTGCTTGGCAAAGAGGGGAATTTACTTGCTATTATATCTCAAATCCTGAACTTCGACCGCTAATGAAAGGGAAAATGACAGGCGACCAATGAAGACTCTGAATTAGTTGGGGAAGCTTCAAGCTGTGGGTCTTCAGTTCGACAGCGTTCTTGGGCACGTGGGCAGCGAGCGGCAAAGGCGCAGCCTAGCGGACGCTGTACTGCCGAGGGCACTTCTCCGGGCAACAATTTGGGTTTTACATTTTTATTCAAAGTCGGAATAGAATCGAGCAAAGCCTGGCTATAAGGGTGGCGGGGATGCTCAAAAATTCTCTCCACAGGACCGCTTTCCACAATTCGTCCGAGATACATGACATGAATGGTATCGGCCATAGAACGCACGAGAGATAAATCATGCGCGATAAACAGCAGCGACAGATTCAGATCTGCTTTCAGATCGAGTAACAACTGAATTATTTGTGCCTGCACAGAAACATCTAAGGCGGATACAATTTCATCGCACACAATCAGCTTTGGCCGTAGGGCAATCGCCCGTGCAATACCGATGCGCTGGCGTTGGCCTCCTGAAAAGGCATGGGGATAGCGGTGAATAAAATCCCCTGACAATCCGACGCGCTCCAATAGTTCGGCTACTTTTTCCTTTACTTCTTTTCTGGTAACCAAGCCATGACTGAGCATGGCCTCTCCCACAATCTCCAGCACGGTTTGACGTGGGTTCAGTGATGTATAGGGATCTTGAAAAATGATTTGAAACTCTTTTCGATAGGAATCCCAACTAGAAGAGTTACGGATATCAATTGTTTCTCCCATTAGGGAAAGCTGACCTGCACTTGGTAAGGTTAAGCCCAATAAACTTTGACCCAAAGTAGACTTGCCACAACCGCTTTCGCCCACCAGAGCAGCAATCTGCCCTTCAGGAATCACTATATCGACGCCATCTACCGCTTTTAAGTAACCATGAACACGACTAAAAACGCCTGCATGAAGAGGGAAATGGGTTTTAAGTCCGACGGCCCGAATTAATTCACGCATCGAGGTCCTGCATGTCGCCTTTTTGGCTCTTTTTTTCTGTATCTTGCCCTTTTGCCGGGAAATCTTTTGCCAGAAAGAGGTGATCCCAAACCGTTGAACAAAATTCGGTCAAAGTTAAGTGGATGACCCGTGAGGTTTAGGTTATGCTGCGGCCGATTGCCGAGCAAGATTTTTAAGGTAGAATTCGTTAGGTGTTTTGCCACCTAAGCTGCTATGCGGTCGTCTTGAGTTATAGTAGGCTAAGTACTTTTTAATCTGCTCTTTCGCCTGAAAAACTGTTTCATAAGCGTATAAAAACACTTCCTCATATTTTAGACTTCACCAGTGCCTTTCCACGATGCCATTGTCAACGGTGGTTCACTTATGTTCGTCTTTTTGTTCCATACCTGATACATTTGCTGTACCTTTTCTTTGACGCTCATAACACGAGCTTTTGACCCATGCTGCACAAAGCGGTTTGTTATCAGCTCCTGCAAGCCGACAACGAGGGTGCTCGATCCACTTCAAAATGACCGCTTCGTCCGGTTCAAGTTGACCGCGCAATCCGCGGCAAAATGACCGGTATCGGGATGTCCCCGAACAGACGGTCATCACTATTGCGCAAAGATTGCCGTCTGCTCAAAACGAGGCCTATGTCCTGTAATAAGGAGGCCTCAAAATGGCGCAACGGAGAATCATGATTAAAGTCATAAAGAAAATCATCACAATGAAATCTCAGGGCTACAGCGACGACTCTGTCTCTCGAGCCTGTGAGGTAG
>JBBQAD010000037.1:0-12420 GCA_038315885.1 Fibrobacteria bacterium
GCGACGTCTTTTTAGAAACCAACCCAAAGCTATCAATACAAAAATCGGTAAACAAATGGCGAGAACCTCAAAAACTTTAGTCGCAAACATAGGTCTTCAATTTAATTGCAGATATATACTATGGGAGGCTCAAGGTGACAATTAAAGTTATCCCTGCTTCTCCACAATGTATGCAGAGTGATTCTCAGTTTTCAATGGTCTAATCCGAGATCAATTCACTCATACATGGATTTTGTTTAAAAATAAAGTTTCCAGAGTGCTATTCTTGATGAACTGTTTGTTACTTGTTGTAATCGCCTTTCAACTTCAACTCACAGGGAAATCTTAAGGCTTAAAAGTCACTTTCCAAGAGTTCATTCACATTCAACATTTTATTAGATAGTGATTGAATTCAAGCACTTAAAAGACCCTTTAATGGTTTTCCCCATCAACTAACGAGCCTATTACTATTCCTAATTAGATCTATATACAGTAAGAATTAAGAGAAGTGAAGAAGTAAAGCAGAGTGTCCGTGCGCGGGTCAAATTCGAATACAGCTTAGCACCCGGAAAAACCTCAATGCAAGAGAAATCTTTAGTCAGCCTTTTCAAATTCGATATGAAGCTTAAAGCAGCCCTATCAAGACCTGATTTTCACCCAAGCTTCTAACATCTATGTTCGATTCCTAAAAATCACTGGCTAGCCTCTGAAGGACCTTTAGCTTTAACTGCGATTTAACTCTAGAAGTGCTTTCGCTTAAAAAACATATACAGGTAAAAAACCGTTAATTCTATGAAAAACGACGTTGAACCCAGCGATGTTAACATATTGTTTAAAAACAAAAAACTCGCTATCCATCTGGATGCGAGTTTTGTTTAGCTATCGCTAGAAAAATGAATTTTCTGAATAGGACTTATTCAGCAGGCTCTTTGTACAGCAAGAGTTTTTTAGAGCGGGAGGAATGCTTCAAACGACGGATAGCCTTCTCTTTAATTTGACGCACTCGCTCGCGGGTTAAGTTAAAGCGATGTCCAATTTCTTCTAGAGTATGGGCCGTATCGACGCCAATTCCGAAATACAATTTGACAACTTCTTCTTCCCGTTCACCCAGACTATGTAACACATCACAGACATCGCGTTTTAAGGCAGCTTCCATCACTATTTCATCAGGATTGACAGCAGATTCATCCTTAAGAACATCAATCAGTTTGCTTTCTTCTGTGCCCTGGATAGGTGCATCCAAGGACATATGCGAACTGCCGATTTTTAAAGTTTCGTGAATTTCACTTTCGGTAATTGACAATGCTTTAGACAATTCTTCAGAAGTGGGAGCTCGACCTAGTTTTTGTTCAAGACGTCCGGTGGTTTTTCCAATCTTATGAATGGTGCCCACACGGTTAAGGGGAAGCTTGATAATACGTGACTGTTCTGCCAAAGCTTGTAAAATGGCTTGTCGGATCCACCAGACCGCATAACTGATAAACTTGAATTGTTTGGTTTCGTCGAAGCGCTTGGCTGCACGAATCAGTCCCAAGTTTCCTTCGTTAATTAAATCGGCTAGAGGTAAGCCCTGATTTTGATAATTGCGGCAAACAGACACCACAAACTTAAGGTTAGCCTTGATCAGTTTGTTTAGGGCACGACGATCGTTGTTCCGAATGCGAACTGCGAGATCCCCTTCTTCTCCCTGACTTAAGCTTTTGCTCTTGCTGATCTCTTTGAGATACAATCCCAAACTGGATTCATCGCTTAAATAACGAACCGATTTTTCAGATCGTGTGGGTCGCGGACTGGGTGAATCAGTCTCTTTTCGTGCCCCTTCCGATTCAAATTCACTACGTGTACTTTCGGCTTCGGAATTGGTGGCGGGTATGGCTCGTCCAAAGTGAAGTGAATTTAATTCACGTTTTTTAGTGATGGCCCGATTAACGATGGATGCAGATGCTTTTGGTGATTTAACGACCAAAGCGGTCTCCTTAGTTAGGGGTTTATTTTGACGGAAAGCAGCAACAATGTCTCTTCAAGAGATGTGCAAAAATTAGTTGTGTAACCTGTTTACCCATCAAAGCGGGAACAACCTCGCTGTACTCCAGCATTAATCTACCACTAAAATTTATGAAATGCCAACCTAATTTGGGTTTTTTACGAGACTTATGATGTTTTCTAAGTCTACATTATCGGCTTCTGCATGGAAGTTGAGTAAAATCCGGTGCTTAAGGGTAGGTATCAGCAATTGTCGAACATCTTCTTCGATGGGAAGCGGCCTACCTTGAAGTAAGGCTCTGGCTTTTGCCGCTAATAATAAAAACTGGGTTGCTCTAGGTCCTGCGCCCCACCGGACATAATCCCTAATTTCTTTGATGGGGTTGTCTTTAGTAGGCCTCGTGGCCCGCACCACCTTTACCGCATATTGGGCTACATGTTCAGGAACAGGAGTTTCATAGGTCAGATTTTGAATTTGAATAATTTCATTCCGGCTTAAAACGGGTGAAATTTGCTGATGATTGGTGGATGTGGTCAGCTGCACGATATCCAGCTCTTCCTGGAAACTGGGATAGTCCAACCAGATGCTGAAAACAAAGCGGTCTAGCTGAGCCTCAGGAAGAGGATAAGTTCCCTCTTGTTCTATGGGATTCTGGGTAGCAAGCACCATAAATGGTTCGACCAAAGTTTCCGTTTTTCCAAACACAGTGACTTTTTTTTCTTGCATGGCTTGAAGAAGAGCCGCCTGAGTTTTGGGAGGAGTGCGGTTAATTTCGTCCGCTAAAAGAATTTGAGTGAAGATTGGCCCACGGGTAAAAATGAGTTCGCGGGTTCCCGTTGACTTGTTTTCCTGTAAAATCTCTGAGCCCGTAATATCTGAGGGCATTAGGTCAGGAGTAAATTGAATGCGGTTAAAATTTAGATCTAGAGCAGAAGCGAAGGAATTGACCAGCGTGGTTTTTGCCAATCCAGGAGCGCCAACCAGTAACACATGCCCTCGACAAAATAGGGCCGTGAGCACTAAATCAAGTACTCCTTCTTGACCCACTACCTTTTTGGCAATTTCAGAACGAAAACGTGAGAGAATTCCCGGAAGTGAGGCTGCATCTATCGACATCGTCTTTTGGCCTTAATGATTAAAGAATTTCTAAGTAAATTTTTGCTAAGTAATGTGAAAAAGATTGAATCATTTAGAACTGTAACATTTAGAATTGTAATACTTACGACTGTAACACTAAAAACATTTGGAATCAGATCCTTTAAAAACCGAAAGGAGCCAAATTAAGTTGGGCTAAAATACCCTTCACAAATTCAGAAGGGAAGGTATAAAAATACGGAAGGGAGAATTGTAGGGACTTAATTAAGCTGGTTAAAGCCCACTTTTTCTGAATATTAAATGCGTAAGAATATCCTATGAACAGTTCTCTAAGCGAATTCGAGCGAATAACAAGCTATGTCGGTAGACCACATCAAAACTGGGATTGCTGGGCAGGCCTTTGTTTAGTGCTTTCCAAGATTTCCCCCCGTTTTCCTAGCAAAAGTTTTTGGCCTAGAGCATTTTCTGAGTTGAATAAGATTTGAGTTCCGATGCCCCCTGATTGGGTTTGATTGACCGCAGAGAATCCATATAACACTCCTCCCCGGCTTTTAGTATTCAAAATATTAGGAGAAAACGAATACTTATCTAAGGATGTAGCGTTATAGTGGGGGTCAGGCGACAATTGGGTTTCGTTGCCAATATTATCGAATTTGCCATTGCCGCTAACGATGATTGCAGCCATCCGCGATGTGAATAGGGGCTTGCCATCTTTATAGGATACGGCTAAAATACCATGGATTCCGGCGGGAGCATCCTTCCAAGTTGTGGAATAGAAACCAAAGGGATTTGCCTTAAAGGATTCGATTACCTGATCTCCATTGCAGATGTCCATTCGGTCTTCGCCCTTTTTTCCCGCAATAGCTTGGATGGCAATGTCATCGCCTTCTTTAAACTGAGACCAGTTTTCCCAGGTTTGATTACCCGCAGGTTTAGAAATGGTTATCGGACTGGCATTCCCGGTGCCTTTTCCCTGTATGGTAGCGCGCCAGCAAAAGGCAAAATATCGAGTCGGTAGCCAGGCGGCTTTTGATTTATCTCCCGGATAGGTACTAAAGTGACCGATTAAGGGAAGGTCTGTATCCATACTGTTCATGTCACCCAACCATCCCTCATTGCGAGGGGTGTTTTTTAGGCTATTGGTGCCTGGTGGATAACGCAGGCGAATACATTCCCGATAAAAAATATAGGCGATAGCCGGGTCTTGAAACGCATGGCCCATGCCGCGACCTAGTACTACGGCCTCACGAGCTCCAGAAGCATTCCCTTTTTGCGCTTGATCGATGTCATAGTTCCCGAAGTCCTGCTGTCCTGTTAATGTTAACACCGGAATGTCTTTTGCGGCTGTGCAGGAGCCATCATGTTTCCATGAAGTCGGAGTAGAACACAAGTTGTTCGAGGGACTCTTACAGGTATTTTTATAAGCGTTATTGCCGCCAGAAGAAAATCCACCAAATATGACCGGCCCCCCACTAAAACCCCAATCGTAGATTTGATTAAATGCCTTGGTGGGAATCCAATCATGACCTGGGTAGTGTTTGGCGGAGAGATCTCCCCCATCAAAATGACCGCGAGCCGCTTGTATTAGCGTAGTAGTACCAAAAAAGAAGGCGAGTAAACTGGCGAGCCCTAGGCTGCGAAAAGTGAAGTTTGTTATCAATCCCATTTAATCTCCCCCAACCACGCTCCGCTTGGCTAAAAAACGAAGCTCGATTACCGAAGCTAGATCAAAAGAGAAAAGAAATGCCTAGAAAATTGTGGCTCTGTGGCTCTGAAGTTCTGTAAGGCTTATAGTTCAATATTTCTTGCTGCTATTTTTAGTTGACACCAAACGCGAGCCAGAGCTTCCGTCCCACTGAATATCCCAATTCCAAGTGGAACCCAACGAGATTCCTCGACCCAAAGCAATCACAAACAATTCCAGAAAGGCGATGAATTGGGTGAACCAGGAACCCACTTGCGGACTAAGCCATAGCTTTTGTTTAACTCCGCTTTTTGCCTGCCAGATTTCTGCTTTTGCTTCACTAGTAGGCAGGATATGTTGATCTAAAAAAGGTGCCAGCCAGTTGGAATTTTGAATGTCTAACTCAAAGAGATGCATTCCTGAGACACAATGAGCATTACACTCAATGGGAAGACATCCCAATTCGGAGTCGTCAATCCAATCAAAAGAAATGGGGCCATTCCAATGGGATTTTTGTACAAATTCTTGCGACCAGTGTAGAATTTTCTCATGACGAATACTGGTGTAGGCCAGCATAGGTCTTTGGGGCCTAAGACTATTTTTAGCATCCTTAAAATGCGTATCAGTTATCAAATTTGTAAGAAAATTTCCTTTGGTCGTGGGTTGGTAAACGGCATGAGCCACAATTTTCCCGTTACGGCACAGGCTTTGGCTGCAATATTCAGGACCCTGTAACTTTTTCTGAAGAACCCAGGGTCCAGCAGGTGCTTTTCTGATTAATGCACACAAATCTTCAGCACTTTTAATGGCTTGTCCATATAATCCCAATCGAGACCACGCGGGCTTTGCCCACCAATTTCCCGCAGCGAGTAACTGTTCAGGTTCCCAGCTAGATCCGATAGAATGGGTTTCAGGGATGGGAAGCCCATAGGACTGTGCCAATTTGATAAAGCGTCCCTTATGATGACAACTGAGCAGTAAATTCTGGTCAGGCCCCAATAATTTTCCTTCCAGGGGAGAACCTTTGTGAAACAGTTGGCTAGAAGCCAAGTGAAACACCTCTTCGCTGGTTGGCAAATACCAGTCAAAATTCCAATTTTCTTGCCAGTGTAATAAACAGCGTATGAAAGCTTCAGGCTTTCGGGCAGGAGATGGGTATCTTAGATAAGCCTGAGATTGATTGTTAAAGCGGCTGATAGGCACATATAGAGAATCGGCACACCAAACCTGATGACCTGCAGCATTCAGCAATCGAATCCAAGCCAGAGCTGCCGGGCTGCGCGCACCAGTAACTAAAATTCGCAAGACAGTGGAATGCTCCATTTTACCGACTGCATCTCTATTGCAATGAGAATTCGTTCGGTCGGGAGTTTCGACCAAGGCCGCAATGGGGATGCGTAATGAATGGTTGCTTAACAGTTCTGCCCCCTGTAGCCCAAACTTCATAGTGATTTCTTTTTTAAGTGAAGGAGTGATGGGTTATTCCAATTCGTAAAGTGCAAGATCTTTGCCAGCTGATGAAGAGTTATAGAATGGATATTTTCTAAAAAATTGCGCTATTATCGAGTAGTTGCGCTGATTTCAATTTCGATAAAGGTTCAAATTAAGCTCAGCAGTAGGAAATTATTTGCGCAGCGTGAAATATTTTGCACAATCCTTGTGAACTGGTCTACTTCTATGGTGTTGAGGAAATCCCTTGCTTTTGTGTTGGGCGCATTCACTTGATTATGGCGAATTTGAGCAAAAAATGAATTAACTCGTCCTTAGACCCTCAAATTCTAGCATAGAAGTTTTGGCCTCTAAGCCGAATTGAGGGACAGTTGGTCTCGTCGGCAGTAACACCATAAAAGTAGGCCAGTTTACAATCCTTACCTTCCTTTAACGATTAGATCAAATTTTCGAAGCTAAGAATCTTTATCTTGTATATTTTCATAAACAAACCATATTGACGCAATATCTAGACAACACCTTTTGACTTCACTCTTACGCTTTATAGAGCCTTAAGACTAAACTTTACGCTTGGATTCACTATGCTCAAAAATGTTCACAGGCAGAGAAACTATTTATGTCATTCATTCACTTGGACCTGCTTAGGCTTAGCTGCGCTAGCAGCCTTTCTGTTAAGCGCCTGTAGCTCGAAACCTAACTACCTAAAGAATCGGCATTGGGATTCGCGTCTTGCTGAGTTCGATGCGGAAGACTCGCGAAAAGTAGATGTGGTAATGTTAGGCAATTCAATTACCCAAGGTGGAAATTGGTCCAAGCTTTTGGCCGATGTCAAAGTGGCGAATCGCGGCGTGGCAGGAGATATTTCTGAAGGTCTGTTACAGAGAATGGACTATGTATACAAATTGCAGCCCAAAATGTGTTTTGTAATGATCGGAATTAATGATTTGGGAGCTAGGATTCCTGAGGATACCATTTTTTCAAATATTGCAAAAGTTCTTGACGGTCTCAAAAAGAAAAACATTAAACCAGTGATGCAGTCGATATTATTTACTGGACCTTCCAAACAAGGATATGTCAAACGAAATGCCGAAGTAGCAAGACTCAATGCCCGGATAAAAAATTATGTAGCTGCAAAAAACATCGACTATCTCGACTTGAACACTACATTTGCTCCCCACGGAGCCCTGAACATGGCCATTTCAGAAGATGGAGTACATATTAACGAACCTGCTTATCGCCTCTGGGCTATTGAAATTCAAAAGCATATCAACAGGGGAATGAGTTTGAGAGAACCACCAGAGTCACCGTCTCAAGATTTGGATGTTGACTCTTCTTTGGAAGAGTGACACTTATTTCTTTGCGTCACTTATTAATTTAATTAACCCGTAGTGATATAATTTTCCAGTTGTTCGATATGGAATTTTTGGTGGTCTATAATCGACTTCACCAAATCACCAATTGAAACTATGCCGACTAGTTTACCCTGGTCCATCACCAGAAGATGTCTGTTGCGTTTGTTGGTCATAAGGGACATACAATTTTCTACAGAATCTTCGGGTGAAACAATGGAAACTTCCTTGGTCATGATTTCTTCTACCAGGGTTTCCTTTGAAATTCTACCGCGCAAGACCACTTTTCGTGCATAATCTCTCTCAGTGATAATTCCCAACAGGTTATCGTTTTCTAAGACCAGCATGGAGCCGATTTCTTTTTCAGCCATAATGGTTAGGGATTCGAAAACGGTGGCTTTCGGTCCAATGGAGTATATCGAATTGCCTTTTGATTCAATTATGCTGGAAATTTTGGACATAAAGACTCCTGGGTTTACTCCCCAAATCAGAGGGCATTGGGGAATATACACGTCGCTGAGGAAATCTTACGTTAAATTTAGGCGCATTTTTTGTTTTTTTTGAGCTGACTTGTGATACACCAGGGGAATCTCCTAGTCCTAGTTTTTCTTGTCAGGTGAAGTTTCCCGATTGGGAGGCAGAGCTTTGACCTGCTTATTTTTCTTGTCTGTCTAGTCGTTTAACTGCGTTATACAGACTCAGCCCAGCCACAGCAAATCCCAAGAAGACCCCTATTAAAATAAAGATTGGGCTAGTGTTATAGTGTTTATCGAGATAATGGCCGCCGAGGCTTCCTGCACTTAAGGCCAGGGCGATTACCCAGCCCAAGTTAAGCAGGAGTCCGAGGTCTCTCCAATTTTTATTTTTTGGCGGCATCGGTTTTCATCGCACAATTGCCTTGGAAGCGCGCGCCTTCGTTAATTACCAAGGTATTTGTCATGAGATCACCATTTAATCTTGAACTTGCTTCTAGAACTGTTCGCTCGGTTGATTTGATATTGCCCTGAATGGTGCCGGCAATAATAGCGGTATGCGCCTGGATGTCGCCTTCTACTTTTCCGTTGGTGGTAACTACAAAAGTGCCCCCAACTGTAACAGAGCCTTTGATGGCTCCATCGAGCCGAAGATCTCCCTGCACATTGATTTCACCAGTGACCAAGGTGCCATCGGCAATGAGAGTTTCACTGGTGCTGTTTAGTTTGGACATGCGTACTGCTCCCATGGAGATTCTGTTTTTGTGATTCAGAGAACTTGACTGGCTTTGAATTCCTGTATTGATTCCTAAATCGTTTGCTCAAACTTCATTTTAGCAATAAAAGAGGATCGACTGGCTTACCCTTAACCATTATTTCATAGTGAAGGTGAGGCCCGCTACTGTTTCCCGTATTGCCAAGTGTTCCGATTGAAGTACCCTTTTCAACATGATCACCGACCTGCACCAGGCGTCGATTGAGATGCCCGTACAATGTATGAATATCATTGCCATGTTCAATTTCCACCATTTTGCCTAAGTCGCGGTCCCAACCCGATTCGACCACAATGCCTGATCCGGTTGCTGTAATCAGGCTATTGTCGGACGCGATAATATCAATTCCACTATGTCCTAAACCATGCTGAAAAGCCGAAAATTTTTGACTGATAACCCCGCTGACTGGCCAAATATTGGGAAAGTCGCTGAGTCGGACGGGTAATTTTTTTCTCTTGCCTTCGATTGCCTTGACCTTGGTAACATAAGCGCGCAAAAAGTCTTTGGCGATAAGCCCGCTTGGGGTCATCACATCAATATTTTCATTGTCATTTTCTAAATCATCTTTGTTAACATAAGCAGAAATGATGTTTCGTATCACTTGTTCCTGTTCGCCAAGGCGTCCCAATTCACGTTCCAGACGGCTGATTTGATATTGCTTATCGAGTAACTCAGACTTGATTCCCTGCAAATGATCGGCTACCGTATCAGCAACTCTGTAGATCAGAAAACTTAACGCGATAAAACCCAGGATAATCGTATAGAGAAGAAATTTTAAAAGGGCGTAGCGAAGTCGAAGTGCCCAAACCTGTCCAGTTCCATCGGGTATGAATTGGATGGTAAGAAAGCGGCTTTTACTCATTCAGCATCCTGCTTTAGAGTCCTTGTTACTACAGAAAAAACTTTTAGTAACTGGTGGAAGCCTTAAGTTTGGTGGCAAGGTTTTCAAGTTCAGCCTGGCTATTAAAATAGACAATCAGACTCCCCCTATGACTGTTGCCTTTCAATTCAATTTTTGTCTGTAAATGGGAGCGTAACTCATCGATAAACGCATTTAAGTTAGGGTCCTGTGGGGATGCTACTGATTTAGTCTTTTTTTCAGAGCGAATTTTTTCTGTATCGCGGACGTTTAGGGATTTCTCGACAATCAATTGAGCCAGTTTGCGTTGATTGTCCGGACTTTCTTGAATCAAATTGCGAGCATGACCCGGGCTCAATTTTTGACTCTGTACTAATTTTTGCACTTCAGGGTCGAGTCTTAACAGCCGTAGAGTATTTGTAACCGCAGAACGGCTTTTACCCATTCTGTCGGCTAACTCTTCATGGGTTATTCCGCAGTTGCTGATCAATTGATCAAAGGCCAGGGCTTCTTCGATAGGATTGAGTTGCACGCGCTGCAGGTTTTCAATCAGCGCGATTTCCATCATATCGCGATCTGAAACCTTGTCTCGAACCAAGGCCAGAATGGTTTTTGATCCCGTTAATTGACTGGCTCTAAAGCGCCGCTCTCCTGCGATAATTTGATAGCCCTGCCCATGCTTGCGCAGCAGAATGGGTTGCAGTAGACCTTTTTCTCGAATGGAATTGCTTAACTCTTGCAACTCCTCAACAGAAAATTCTCGCCGAGGTTGAAAGGGATTGGCTTCAATTTGGCTCAGGTCGATTTCATGAACCGGGCTTCCCGTTTGGGGGTTCGCAACTGGACTTCCCTTATCCCGAAAGATGGATTCCAAGCCCTTGCCAAGGGCATTTCTACCCATTTTCGGTGACTTCCTTGGCGAGCTCCATATAGCGAGAAGCTCCGATACTCATGATGTCATAGAGAATAATTGGTTTTCCAAAAGAAGGCGCTTCAGAAAGTTTCACATTGCGGGGAATGACGGTTTTAAAAACCTTTTCAGAAAACGTGTTTTGGACGTCTTCTACCACTTGTTTAGAGAGGTTGAGGCGTCCATCAAACATGGTTAAAAGTGCGCCTTCGATACTGAGGCGCGAATTCAAATTTTGCTGCACCAATCGGATGGTATTTAATAGTTCTGCTAGCCCCTGCAGAGCATAGTATTCACATTGAATGGGAATGAGCACCGAATCGGCAGCGCTTAATACATTCAAGGTTAACAGATTTAAACTGGGGGGTGAATCGATAATGATGTAGTCAAATTGGGGACGCAAGGTTTCGAGCACACGATGTAATCTTTTTTCGCGGTCCTCTGAATTGACTAATTCAATTTCAAGCCCAGATAAAGACTGCGAAGCAGGTAACAATTTTAAGAAGTTCAGATTGGTTGCTTGTAGGAGCAGCGAGCTCAACCACTCGGCATCGGTGTTTTTGGAATACTCTTTTAAAGCTTCGTAAATATCCTGGTCTTGCGCTTCTCCGAAACCCAAACCCTGCGATGCATTGGCTTGCGGGTCCATATCCACCAGAAGTACTTTTTTCTCCATGGCAGATAAGGCGGCTGAGAGATTCACACAAGTTGTGGTTTTTCCGACGCCGCCTTTTTGATTACATACCGCAATGATGCGTGTCACATCTCACCATTCTTTTCGGCGATGACTACATAGTAACTCTTATCAATTTTTGGCAGGGTATAAGCATGGCTGATAACCTTGTCATAACCTTCTGGCGTACTGTAAAACTCAGCGGTTTTATAGGTCATAAACAAACCGCTGGGTTTTAACATTTTATAAGCCAATTGAGAGTCACGAGTAAATTCACCGAAAGCACGGCAACAAACTACATCCATATGGGATAAAAAAGATTTTTCAACACGATCAGGTAGAACATGCAAATTGGGTATGCGCACCTGACGGATAAGCTCAGACATCAAGGAGGCTTTTTTTTGGGTTGCCTCTATTGCAAAGACATCAATTTCGGGGCAGGCAATTGCCAAGGGAACGGCCGGTAAGCCGACACCACTACCCATATCAGCAATCTTATTGACTTCAGATAAAAAAGGAATCAATTGTAGGGAATCCACAATATGGCGTTCCCAGATAAATTCCTCATCTTGGGGGCTGACGAGGTTGATGTACTTATTCCACTTTCTCAGCCAAGATTCCATGGCTTTCAGTTTTTTAAGTACCGATTCGTCAAGCTGTTCGGGTTTATAGAGAAGACCTGTCATTCGCGAGTAAAAATTATCACAACCGAATCGCATTTCAATGGTCTAATTCTATTTTTCTTATAAAATTGGATTATTTTTTGCAAATTTGAGTTATTTGAGTTGAAGTGCAGCATTTGAATCACCACAAAACAAAATTTTCTCCCTTACTTGAGATAATTTCAGACAAAGTACAAGGTCTTGGATATTGTGCTTTTACAAAATAATGGAAAATTTCGCTTCTCACCGCAATTAGGCTATTCTAGAGACAGACTTATTATACTTGCGGCTTTTTCATGGAGCTTTGCGCGAAAGTGATCGGGTCTTTCCCGTACCCTTAATTTATTTGCGAGTCGCTTTTCAAGTTGAATAAGCGACCGAATAGTTTGCCTGAATTGTTTCAATTCGTCGAAAAAAGTTTCTGGCTTGAGTGTCATTCGATAAGCGGTTTGAGCAACTTGAACCGTTAATCTCTCTTGTTCGTCGATCGGTTGAGGCGTAGATGCGGCTCTATTTAAAAACGAGGCCGC
>JBBQAD010000038.1:0-12415 GCA_038315885.1 Fibrobacteria bacterium
TGCTGACTTGACATGAAAAATAAGCACTATTATCAGCAAGTGTTACCGAATCCTTTTGATAGGTGGTATTTTGTGCTCCTACAATAGCGATGGAATTGCGATACCATTGGTAGCTGAATGGTTCTGAACCTGAAACTATAACGCTTAATTTTAAGGCATCGCCTTCAAAGAGACCCTGACTCAGGGGCTGCTTCACAATGACGGGCTTGCTAAGGCCGGAATGAAAAAGCAAAAGCGCAGAGCTTGGCTTTTGATTTTCATAGGCTAGGTGAATCCAATCAGGGCTCAAAACTGAATGCATTAGCATCACTTCATCAAGTGAGCCTTTCAAATTATCCGAGTAAATTTTTCGGCCTCCCAGGTAAAGGCTTCGGCTATCGGCAATGGGGAGCACAGTTTTACTTATTTCCGCCAGCAAATGTCCATCCTGATATAAGCGCTGCGTTAAACCATCGTAGGTTCCCACCACAAAAGTCCATTTGTCCGCCACAAAGGGGTTGGGGGCGGCCAAACCGTTACACTCATTTTCAAATAGATCAAAGTTCAGTTTTTGTCGACATAGCCCAAAGTGATAAGTTACGGGCGAGTTATCCCCTTTACGGACAAAAACCGGTGAATCGTTTCCCGAAATCGAACCGAGATCTTGCACCTTGACCCAGGCTGCAATACTCAGTAAGGGTGAAAGTACAGTTGGCTGGAGACTAGGTGAATCTTTCACCTCAATCGATTGATATAGGCCCTCAAAAGCTTGCCCTTTACCTATAACGCCCTCCTTGAGGGATGCCTTAACATAATCGTCGCCATTGTTTTTATTGGCAGTGACATCTTTATAGAGGCCCGGATTCCCATCAACATCTGACGCTTCGTCTAGTGACCAGACGGCAGAAAAACCGAGGCTGGTATCAAATACGGTTTTTCCCGAGCTTGTGGTTAGAGCAGTCAAATTTCCGTAATACATTTTCAGTGAAACATTGCCTTTCGATGGAATAGTCGGCAAACGAACCCAAATTACTGCTTCTTGTTTGACTTTATCCCAGCTCTCGATAAAATGATTCAGCGCACTCCCCTCTTCAGAAGTAAAACGAATGTCACTCCCACCGATAGTTGATTTTGAAAAATCAAAATTGGAAGAGTTTAAACGTATCACTAAGGGAAACCCGTTCAAATTTGTACCCAAAGCCAGGGCGGCACTTTGCAGCTCAATTTTTTGCGAATAGTTCCAGTCTGATAAATTTTGGGAATGTGCTTTTAGCGCAAAACTTGAGGTAAAAAGAATAACTAGAACAAGCTGTATACATAGATTCAACTCGGATACCTGAGATAGTTGTCTACATTCGTTCTGTCGATTTGCTGTCATAAGCCTTTGTTTGCTTGGATTGATTAAGATCCCGTCTTTCTGCTGCCTAGCTTTCAATTACTGAAAAGCAAGGCTGCGGGAGTCCGTATAGGGGATTCCCCCTTTATATATCAATGATATCATGCTTTGTTCAATATTCCACTGGGTTTATGCAGCTTTTTTCTGATTTAGAACCACTAAAGCAGTGAATTAGGCCTCGGCGAAGTAGTTATGCTAGGGCAAGTCTGAGATTCGTTCAGGGTAGCAAAAATTCACGCATCTGAGGGTTTTGATTAACCGAGCTATTCCACTGAAGCGCGGCTAATTTTTTTGCTGCCTCGTTTGACCTGGGCTCCGATGTTTTTGCCAATACTTGATTTCGATCCTTGTTAAAATAGGCAAACACAGTATCTTCTACGCCCCTTCCTTGGGCCGGAATGCTAGGTCTCAGACCGATGCCATGGTAACTAAATCCCGAAGGTGTTACATATTGCAGGGTCGTTGCCAATGCCAGACCCTGTTTAGGTGTAGCTGTTAACAATTGACCGATACCTTTTCCATAGGTTTTTTCTCCAACAAAGGGAGTCTGCAAGTTTTCAAGCAAGGGAATCATAAATAACTCAGCAGCACTTGCTGAATGTCCATTGGCCACAAGCAGCCATTTGCGGTGTAAACCCAGACCACCCGTTCTTGCTGAATATTCTTTCCAAATTTCGAGAGGAATCCCCGCGTCATCAGAGCCACGTGAGTGTTCCAGAATTAAGACTCCTTTATCCAGCAGCTCGTCAGCCATTTGCAAAGCGATATGGACGCTTCCCCCTGGGTTTTCCCGTAGGTCTAATACACAATTGGTTAAAGAGCGGGTTTCCTTCAATGCATCTCTAAATTCGCTCCATGTGTCTTTACCCTCTAGACTGCTGGTTTTGAAGCCAGAGATACTAATCCAACCGATACCGTAAATAGTATCGACAAAGACAGTGGGAAATTTGACCTCTGCTTTCATAATCGTTTTGGTGAAAGCTTGCTGTCCCACAGTGAATTGGAGCATCACGTTAGTGCCGGTAGGGCCAGAGCTTTGAATTGTAAAATGAACGATCGCAGAATCTCCAATTAATGAAATGCTGTTGATGGATAGCAGCCGACTTCCCCTTTTTATGCCGGCCAAATCGGCTGGTGATTGAGCTACCACTTTGTCTACCACCAGTGTATCCAATGTAGCTGTCCATTTTAATGTGATGCCGATTGCTCCGGGTACCGTGCTTGATGTGTAAAGCTGGGCCACACTGTCTGCGGCGTCGGGTTCGATATAACGGCTGTAAACATCTCCCAGGTTTTGAAAGATGCCCTGAATAGAGTCCAATGTATTATAGGCAATTAAATTTTCAGGATGCAAAAACCGTAGCTGAAGAAGTGCGTAACACCATTGATACTCTTGTAAAGCATCCCAACTGTTTTTCTCGTAAATTTCAAATTGATAGCGAATCACTTTGTTGTCACTGTGACGGCGAACAAAGTAGTCGCCTGATTTTAGGGAAGGAGCGATTAAAAAGGGTGAGTCCTGGGAACGAGGTACAATTACAGTGATACTGCTGTCCCATTTTCCGGGCGAAGAGATTCGTTCATCCTGGGCAGTGATTTTAAAGGGCAAAGTGCCAAAAACAGAATCGGATTTGTTAGAGCTGTTATCAAAGAGGCAGCTCGACAATCCCGTATAAAGGGCAAAAGCCAGAAATCGTCTAAGGAGTTGAAAAGAAGCCTGGGTTAGGTTTTGAGATTTCATAAAATTTTGGCTCTTTGCGGTGTTAGAGACTCACTTGAAGAATTACTTTAGGGATTAGTGTTACAGGCAATGAAAACTAAAGGGAATTTAAAAATTTAATCAAAAAATGCCCTTGATTTGTCAAGTTATTTTACTATATTTCTTCTGCTCCGCCAAACCCCAGCCCGCGAGGTAGTGCCTTTATGCAACTTCCAAAATACAAGAAAAAGAAACGAATCAAACTTAAAATATGTCAAGAACCTGGCTGTGCCCGGGAATTCTGGGGCCATCCAATTGCCAAATATTGCGAACTTCATCGCGACATTAAGCAACGGGCAAAACACAAGAAAGAGTTTGAAAGCGTTGATGTGAAGAACATGGTGTTCAAGCACAACTATACAGAGGTTTTAGATTTGGAATTTCGTTGCTGCCTAGATGGCTGTGACAATATTTACGTGGTTAAGGTGTTTCCCAAACAATTTGTATATCCACGCTACTGTGTTGAACACAGAAACGATTTTAGACGAGCTAATTTCGTGCGAATGCAGAAGCGCAAGGTTCGCTTTACAGGAGCTCGAAAACCAGTAATGGCCCATTAGTCTTTCAACATTAAGTAGCCAGTTTTCGAATTTTAGCCCCGCTTCGCGGGGCTTTTTCTTTTAAAAGCTTGGGTAAAAAGCGACGAAGTTCTTCCAAAGTAAAGGGCTTCGTCAGAATACCTTCGCAGAGATTCTTGATATTCTTACCTATTTCCTGGTCACCCCGCCCTGAAACAATCAGAATAGGGAGATTCGGGTCAATGGTCTTAATAGCTTCCAATGCTTTGAGTCCATCAAGTTCAGGCATTTGCAGGTCGAGAAAAACGGCGCTATAGGGTTCCTTTTGAAGCTTGCGAATCGCATCAAGACCATCTTCAGCTTCATCGGTCAAAATATCTTCCACTTCCAGTAAACAACAGATGGCACGGCGCACATCTGGCTCATCATCCACCACCAAGATTTTAGGTCTATGTGGGGTGGGACTCATTGGGGCTGGAAATTCCAAGTGCTCAAGCAGATATTGCATTGGGTAGAGTTCATCGATCAAATTTTGTTGTTGTAACTCTGAAATCATATCAAAGACCGGTGTCTGACTTTGACTGGATGCGATGACCCGGGCTCCCTTTTTTTTCAAATGAAGAATTCCATTTATTCCGTCTTGATCAGAGAGTGCTCCCGATAGAACTACAATAGAACAATGGTGATGGCTGGCACTGGCACTATGCATCAATACATTGATAGAGAGCAGCGAATTCAACGAATTGGAGTGACTCACATCTTTGATAAAATCACCGACAATTTCAAAATTGCTACGAGGAGAAAGAAAATAGATCTGACCAGGTTTCAGCCGAGTTTCTTTATTGATGATACAGATAGGAGTCTTTACTTCTTCTCTTAAGCCTTCTGCCAATGCTTCCAAGAACTCAATACTGGGCATGCGCTGAATGACCAAATAAACGACATCACTTTTGAGGCTGGATGAAAAAACGCTGGAAAGCATTTTGGGTCCACCCATTGAAGAAAGGACAAAACAAATTTTAATCATAGGCTCTTTGGCTTAGGCTTAGGTTTCTGTTCTTCATTTTGGCGTTAATTGCCGGGCTAAGGCAAGCCTGAAAAAGGTTTTTTTCAGGTTAACAAAAACAGGGGCTCAGTCTTTCATAAATTCGTAAAAATCATTCCCCTTATCATCGCACACAATAAAAGCGGGAAAATCAACCACTTCAATTTTTCGCACCGCTTCCATGCCCAATTCAGAAAAATCAATGACTTCAACCTTGCGAATATTTTCTTTGGCCAATATTGCAGCAGGGCCGCCAATTGAGCCCAAGTAAAAGCCTCCATGTTTTTTGCAGGCTTCACGCACTGCGGGAGAACGGTTGCCCTTGGCCAGTGAAATTAAAGAACCGCCATTAGCCATAAAGGGGTCGACGTAGCCGTCCATTCTTCCTGCAGTTGTAGGTCCAAAGCTTCCCGAAGGCATTCCCTCAGGTGTTTTTGCTGGCCCGGCATAATAAATGGGATGCTCTTTAAAATAGTCGGGCATGGCTTCGCCTCTATCCAATCTCTCCTTGATTTTGGCATGGGCAATGTCACGGGCAACAATGAGCGGCCCGCTTAAATTCAGGCGTGTCTTGACTGGATACATCGACAACTTTTTTAAAATATCGGGCATGGTTTGGTTAAGGTCTATTGCTATGGGGGCTTAAAGCGTAGGTGCTTGGGAGGCCAGGTATTTTTCTGGATTTTTCTCTAGCTCTTCGAGAAAGATGCCTTCGCTCGTAATTTTACCCTTGATATTGCGATCGGCGCTGCAGCTCACTCCCATTGCCACCGGACAGCTGGCGGCATGTCTCGGTAGGCGAATGACGCGCACATCATGCACAAAGTACTTGCCCCCAAATTGGGCGCCGATACCGCATTCACGTGCAATTTGTAACACTTTTTGTTCCCATTCCAAATCGCGAAAGGCTTGACCCCAATCAGTGCCTGCACTGGGTAAATGATCATAGTAACCGGTAGAAGCCAATTTGCAGGTTTTTAAAGCTGCTTCAGCCGATGTCCCACCGATGACTATGGCTAGATGGTAAGGCGGGCAGGCTGATGTGCCCAAATAAGTGATATGGTCTTTTATGAATGCTGCTAGACTGTTGGGATTTAGCAGTGATTTGGTTTCTTGAAAAAGAAAAAATTTATTGGCCGAGCCTCCGCCTTTGGCTACAAAAAGAAATTCATAACTGTTTCCCTTTTCTGAATAGATATCAATTTGAGCAGGGAGGTTATTACCCGTATTTTTTTCATCAAACATATTTAAAGGTGCCATCAATGAGTAACGCAGGTTGCGTTCTTGATAGGTCTGAAAAATCCCCTGGGAAAGGGATTCTGCATCGTCTCCCTCGGTCCAGACATACTGTCCCTTCTTGGCAACTACGGTGGCGGTTCCAGTGTCTTGGCACATGGGAAGGATCTTTTTTGCTGATTCTACCGCATTTCTCAAAAGGGTATGGGCTACAAAGCGGTCATTGTCCGAGGCTTCGGGGTCTTCGAGAATGGAACCTAATTGTTTTAAATGAGTGGGTCGCAAATAGAAGGCGATGTCACTAAAGGCCTCTTTTGCCAGAAGCTGAAGGGCTTCAGGTTTTATTTGTAATACTTCATTTGAACCGATTTTTTCGACTGATACATAGTCCGAACTTAACTTACGGTAGGGGCTGGAATCAGGACCTAAGGGAAAGGGCTTGTGATAGCTATAATTCATGGATTGCCTTCACTCTAAATTCACTCTAAAAATTAGTTGCTTAAAAATAGCCATCCCAATGGATGCAGGTGGGGATTCTGTCTATATGGCAGAATTCAGAGGATTATAAAACAGGCAGATTTTTGTGTCTGCAGGCTAGGGGATAGATTAAGAGGCTGCAGGCCTCTCTTCACGCGGTTTGGGTCTGACCTGTAACAAAATTGCTTGTCTACGCATTTTTTCCCTGCGTTTTTGCAGCTTCAGACTGATTTCACCCTGACGGGCTAATTCAGAGAGCAGTGCTTCAATTTCATTTTCATTCAATTCCGATTCGATTACATCAAATTCACCCGAAAAATTCCAGGTTGCGATGAGGGAGGCTAATGTTTCAGCTTTCGAGGGTTGAGCTACGAAAACCAATGTAACATGATGCCTGTTTTCCCCGGGTTGAATGAGATACTGATCGTCCAGCAGATATTCTTTTCGGTTTTGCAATTTCACATTTATAAATTCGGGATCTTCTGGAAATAACTCATGGTAGGCAATGGAATAGCCCTGATTAGCCAATTTGATGGCTTCGAAAAAGCGTGATTCTAAAGCTCGACTGTGTCTTAAGTCTTTCTCACTTTCAGTCCAGGAACTAAGATGGGCTTGAAAGGCTTCAGCAAAAACCGCATCAGGCAAGTGTTCCTGCCCCTTTGATTCAATTTCCCATGTATCCATATTTAGCCAGAGTTTCGCTTTGGCCGCTTCAGGCCTTTTCACGTCGACAAATTCAAAGAGAATCGCCGGAACTTGTAACTTGGAATTGGTATTGTAATACTCAATTACTCCATAATGGGTCTGATTGATATCTTGTAGAATAAATTGGGCTTGAATCTGTGAACCGTGAACGAGCGAATAGGGTTTAAAGCTGGGCTTAGGGTTGAGTAAAGCTTGTGATGACATCACCTAGAAAAGATAGAACCGATCACAACATTAGCTAGCTTATTTGTCTAATAAAGGACAAAATGAGAGATCCCAATCCAGACGAGCAGGCTGACATCGAAATTCAGAATACACCTGAACTTCCCACTTTATTTCCCAGCGAAGAAAAACAAAAACACCGACTAAAGGGATGGTTTCGCAAGCCGAAATTCACTAAGCAATTGACGTTTACCAAAAAGTTTTATCCAGCTTTAGCGTTTATAGGGGGATTTTCTTGGGATGTGTTTACCCTGGGCAGAAAGGTTTATGCCAGCGACTTATTCATCTTGCTTGCCTATTATTTGGGTGCGGGTCTTTGCTTATATCTGATTGGGAGAGAAGCAAAGTTCAAAGGCGCACAGTATATCAACTTGGCCTTGCAGTTTTTTATGGGCGGCCTCTTTAGCGCATTGGTCATCTTCTATTTCATTTCTTCCAGCTTTTTGGGAAGCTACTTGTTGGTCTTTCTTTTGGTTGCCTTGCTGGTCGGCAATGAGTTTATGGAAAAACGCTACGCCCGACTTACGGTGTCGTGGATGTTCTTCAATATGTCGGGCTCCATGTATCTCAACTTTGCCCTTCCGCATATGTTACATAATGTACACAGTATCTGGTTTTATCTAAGTTCTGCTTTAAGCTTTGCTTTTGTATTTTTACTCTCCCGACTATCCCGACTGGGAGCAAAGTTATGGCCCTCAGCTCTCATCAGTGGCTTACTTATACTATTGTTTCAATTGAATTGGATTCCCCCCGTGCCTTTTGCCAAACGCAGCATGGCTATTTGTCGCGAATACACACAAAACGAATTGGGTACTTTCTGCAAAATCGAGCCCAGTTTTTGGAAGGTGTGGAAGAGCAGTGAAAGCGTTCTCCACCACCGACCCAACGAAGCCATCTACTGTTTCACTTCCATTTTTTTGCCCTCTGGTATCAACAGTCCAGTAGCGCATGTCTGGGAGCTATGGGATGAAGACAAAAGAGTATGGTTAAGCACTTTTCGAAAGGAGGTTCCCTTAACAGGGGGGCGAGAGAAGGGCTTTCGAATTTATACCTATAAACGCAACTTACCTGCGGGTAAATGGAGAGTGAGCACAGAGAATGAAAACAGTCAGATAATTGGGAGGATAAAATTTAGAGTAGTCGAAGTTGAGGCTGACTATGCTTTGAAATTAAGAAACATTGTACTCGATTAAAAAATCCCGACCACAAGTCTTTTTACTTGTGTCAATAGTGTTCTAGTCTGCTTGAAGGGGGCTGAAACGAGTCTTAATTTTCACAAACTCATCGGAATGCTGAATAAATAAATCAGTCAAGCGAGGATCAAAATGAATGGCCCGCGCGGCTTGAAAAAATTTGATGATTTCGTCGATACTCCAGGCAGGCTTGTAACAGCGCTCGCTGCTCAGTGCATCATAAACATCGGCAACCGTCGTGATACGGCTGAAAATGTGTATCTCTTCACCCTTAAGCCCTTGGGGATAGCCGCTTCCGTCATATTTTTCTTGGTGCTGAAACGCGATCATCGCTCCGATGTCGGTCACCTCTTTTTTTGAATCTCGCAGTATTTCATAACCCATTTGGGCATGGGTTTTCATTACTTCCATTTCTTCTAAGGTCAAAGTGCTGGGCTTCTTTAAAATATGGTCGGGAATAATGGATTTACCGATGTCGTGCATAGGCGATGCCCGTCTGACAAGATCAGCTTCTTTGTCTTCAAGCCCAAATTTAAGGGCGAGAAGTTCGGAATAAAGGGAAACTCGCAATAAATGGTTACCAATATGCTCATTGGTAAATTCATGATCTTGTAAAGGGCCTTGATGTTCTTTTCCGTAATGGGGGTCTTCTAGTAAAATGAGGGCTTTCAAATACGGATCGGGATTCTGAAAATCAAGTCCCAATTCTTTCCGCAAATTGAGAATGCGTTGTCGGATAGTCTTAAATGGCCTAGTCATGCTGCTTGATTTTGAATTGGATGATTAAACTGGCTGTGATTTCTGATTTATCCTTGGCAACATAAAAATAATCAAGCGAGCCGTATTTGGTTATCTGGCATTCTATTCGATGAAGAACTTTTAGCGCTTTGTTCAGTTCTTAATGGTCTTTTTACCTTTATCCCGGCTTTTGTTGGCCAAGGGAGAAATTTCATGCAGTATGCCAAAATCGATAAAGATGTCTTAGTTCGTCATCCAGAGAACCCAATCCTATCCGCAGAAAACTTTCCGACGAAAATGCGGGCTGTCTATAACAGTGCAGCCATTAAAATTGCAGATGGACGCTATACGATGTTGTGCAGGGTTAACCAGCTTAATCACAAAACCTTGTTGTGGGGCGCAGATAGCCAAGACGGAATTCACTTTAACCTGCGTCCAGAACCATTTCAATTACCTGAGACAGCCGAATTTTTGGAGGCTTCCAGTTCAGTTGTCTATGATCCCCGCATCACTTTTATCGATGATAAATTTTACGTGCTACTGGCCTGTCAGGGTCCAGCTAATTGCCGTGTTGCCTTGTTTGAATCAAAGGATCAATTAAAAAGCTTACAGTTTTTGAATTTTCAAAACGCGGGTTCCAATCGCAATATGGTGATCTTTCCAGAAAAATCGAAAGATGGCCGCTACATACGATTAGAACGTCCCAATAGCCCAGAGGCAGGGGGTAAGGGCAATATCTGGCTGAGTCATTCACCTGATCTGATTCACTGGGGAGACAGCCATGAAGTGCTGAAAACGACTCAACTGTGGAACTATGCCTATAGCGGACTGGGGCCATCAACGGTTCCTCTGAGAACCCCAGAGGGATGGTTAATCGTTTTTCACGCCATCATGAATAACTGCACCAGCCGCGAATACAGCGTGGGTGCAGCGCTTCTCGATTTAGAAAAACCTTGGATTGTTAAACATGTTACCAAGCACCCGATTTTATATCCTATGGCAGATTATGAAATCAGAGGTTTAGTGGAACACGTGTGCTTTCCCTGTAGCTTAATTGCAGAGACGGATGGCACCATCAAATTGTATTACGGAGGCGCTGATACCGTTCAATGTGTGGCTACCGGCCACTTGACTGACATCATCTACGCCTGTAAGAATTGGTAATCGCTTGAATTGGTGAGCGCTTAACGCCTTAATCGCTCATCAGGTACGCATTCATAGAGTCTTGGGAAAGTCTAAGAGCTTTCCTTACTCTTTTGTGGCTTCAATTTTGGCATAAGCTGAATGATTATGTATCGATTCGAAGTTTTCTGATTCAATTACATAAGACGCAATTCGCACATCTTCATTGAGGGCGTGGGCGAGATCGCGCACCATGTCTTCTACAAATTTGGGATTGTCATAGGCCTTTTCTGTTACATATTTCTCGTCGGGCCTTTTTAATAATCCGTACAGTTCGCAGCTGGCACAATCTTCGGCTAGTTGTATCAATTCTTCAACCCAAACTATTTCAGCTGACTCTTTTTTTCTGGCTTGAATCGTGACATGAGACCGTTGGTTATGCGCTCCATAGGCCGAAATTTCTTTTGAGCAGGGGCAAAGACTGGTAACCGGAATGACTGTTCTTAAGCTTATTTGCGTCTGCCCATCCTTGAAATCGCCCTTGATTTCGACTTCATAGTCCATCATGCTTTCCACACCTGAAACAGGGGCCGCTTTTTTAATAAAGTAGGGAAAACGGATTTCAATAAAAGCGCTGTTAGCATCAAGTCGGGTGGCAATCGATTGAAGTAAGTCACCAATTTTTTCCACACTGAGGGCTTGATTGTAGGCTTCCATGATTTCTACGAAGCGAGACATATGGGTGCCTTTTACCGTTTCAGGTAGTCCCACATACATATCAATGGAGGCGATGGTAGCTTGCGCTATGCCTGATTTATCTTGAAAGTGTAGGGGGTATCGAAGGCCCTTCACTCCAGTCTTCTGAATGGCAATCCGCCGAGTGTCGACTTTGCTTTGAACATCTTCCAATTTTTGGTCTTCGGCCGTGCCTGACAGGGAGCGGATCATTCAATTATTCCCTTCAACTCATCCTAAGTATGCAGTACTTAGGCACTCAAGAATATAGAAAAGTCGTTTTTGAGTGGCAGATTGGCAAAAGCCTCAAATTTAATCAGCTTGGAGAACTTAAGGTTTTGCACTCGATTTTTTAGCTCCACAAGCAGGGCCTGCATTGATTGACCAATCATATTCGAGAAATTTGACCTTATATTCACCCTTCAACCCCAGTACTTGCTTAACATAATCAGTATAGCCGCCTTTATTCTTGAAGTCGGAGCCATACCACTCAAATATATGAGATAAATACAGGGTTTTGTCTTCGATGCGATTTTTGCTTTTGTCAGTTAAGAAACGCTTAGCTGAGTGATCTAACTGAGAATCCATGATTTTTCCCGAATAGGCATGCGAAGAAAGTTCAGGACAGCCGATGGCTGCACAGTTGACGGCAAAATGAATGCGGGGTTCATTAAATACCTTGCGAATCTTTTCATGTTCGACTTGGTTGAGCGTTAACATCGCTTTGCCGAAGGGAATTAAAGGAGTATCCCAGGCTTTGGGCAGCTTTTGAATGCTCTTGATTGGAAAATTTTCGGTCATTAATCTGAGGGTGTAATAATTATAGCTGTTTATCCAGAAGGCGAGTTGATTAGGTTTCTCTTCTTTGGAAAGTGTAATACCATCCAATTTGAATTCACTTTCACACTTGCCGAGTGATTGAGATGATTTTAAACCAGCATAGTCGACTTTACCATCGCAGACATAGGTCGATAGCAATTCTTGGTAACAAGAAAATTCTTCCCCTATGGCATGCTGGTTTGATATGCTGAGCAATAGCAAAAACAATGGGATTAGAATTGGAGTAAAACCGGATTGCATGCTGGCCTCAAATTTTTAATCAAGTCAATAATCACCCAAGGGCTAATCTGCCGTTCACGCCATGGGCCTTGTGTTAATATGGGTCTCATCAATTGTATTAATGTTTCAGGAGTGCCTATCATCTCCCACCAAAGAATAGTTGCGATTGCCTGAAGGAAGGCGAATTTTTGGAAGGCGTGGCAATCCTTTAAAAAAAAGCATAAATCGTTG
>JBBQAD010000088.1:0-9574 GCA_038315885.1 Fibrobacteria bacterium
TCCCTTTTCTTTCTAGGCAATGACAGCGGCCTAATGCATGTAGCAGTAGCATTAAATAAACCCTGTGCTGTTTTTTTCGGTCCTACCGATGAGCGCAGAAACGGACCTTACGAAAACAAGAGTGATAAAAGTGAAAAAGGCGATGTTGGCCGCCATCTCATCTTTAGAAGAAAAGATTTAAACTGTGCCCCTTGTAGAACAACCCTTGAATTGGGAAAAAAACCGGGATGTATCCATGGTGATTACCGCTGTTTAAGCGATTTCACATTGAATGATGGTGACTTGAAAAAACTGTATCATTTTGTGGAAGGCAGCCTCAGCCCCACTTCGTAATTTTCCACATAGTGAATAGTCTTGTTATTGGATACTTAGTGAATACTTATTTTTTATTTATTGTAATCTTATTGATCTGGAAATTCGCTTGGGATTTTCCAGTTTACCATTCAATAAATAATTCGAACCCTTATAATCGAATCCCAAATTTGTTCGAATCAATTGGTGATTCACAGGTTTACGAAGCTGACCGATGCTTGATGAAACGGATTCCAGCCAAAGGTCCTGATGGACGATATCGAGACTCTTGTCTTTATACCAGAGGATGGGAATAGCCTTATTGAGCGAAGGCCGAATAAAGGACAAGGCAATTCTACCAGTCGAGCCTGGTAGTGTATAACCCACGCTCATATAATCTTCTTTATTTGACCAGCCATTGGAGTGCCATTTTCCCCCGCTTAGCGAAGAATTTGCAAAGGCCATATTCCATACCAATTCATCTTTGGCATTTCGAACAATCAACGTATCATGCCTCTCATTGACAAAGCTTAAATCACCTTGATGGGCAGGGTCTTTACTAGGTGACAGGACAGGCCAGCATGTCTGCTTATGATAACTCAAGGGGATAAATTGTTTAGTTTCCCGATTGTATACAACCGGAGATTGATCGCCCGTAGCAAGCCATTTTCCATCATAGGAGAGGCCGGCTTTGTAACCTTGATCGAGTATCACTTCTGCTTCGCCCACTGTTTGAATCCCGCTAATCCGAATCATATGGGTTTCTCCGGGATATTTGGTGTCACTTGCGGTCGGGGCAAAATCGGGATGCTTCAGTTCCATAGCCTTGTTAACAGTTTCAAAAACCAAATATTCTTGGCCAGACTGTTGATCGACCCACCAATGTGGTTCATATCCTTGGGCAATGGTTGTTTTTTCGGTATTATCGGGTTTAAGCCAGCGTAACACTAGGGTATTTGAACCCAATTGATATACCAGCCTTTTTCCGTCTGGTGAAATGGAGAGTGAATAAGTATTGCTACTCTCATTGATTACATAGCCTTCGAATGTACTTAGATCGACGACTCCGATTTGATTATTAGCACGAAAGACCAAAAGCCCTTTCTCGTCACCTAATAATGCGCGCAGGCTACTTTTTGATTCTGTGTTGTCGCCGAACTCCCAAAAGGTAGATTGACTAAAAGTGATATTAAAACAGAGGATGAGGGCGAGAAGGCAAAAACGCATGATATTCTCCTGGAGAAGTCTTACTATTGCAATCTATGTGCCAATGTAGATTTGGCATGAGACTTGTTGGAACTATTCGAATCCTATGAACCAGATAGAGGAACAAAACACATGATGATGCTAAATGGGTTTTCAACCTTCCTACTTAGCCTGGCTTTTTGGCTAGTTGCCTGCAGTAACCTTACTGACCCACCAGGAGTACCCCTCATTCCAAAGTGTTCTGACAATCGACTGAGTAGACTAAGCCAGGAAGAAACCCAAGCTAGTTTAGTTATTTGTACTCGAGGCCTGCAATTTCTTCCGGGTGATACAGTGGAGCTTGGTTCTGGTATGTCTTCTACACCTCTATCTACCACATTGATTTCGACAGGCCCCCTCCGATTCCGCTTTTCTCCAGATTCTGGGCAAAATTGGACGGATACTTTAAACAATATCTCGGATGCACAAACGGAATCAGTACGGATTCAGCTTCCGCAAACTTTGTCAAAGCATTGTTTACTTAAGAGCCTAGAGCAGCCTTCTTTAAAAAGCCTTGAATTTTCGCTGCAAGAACTGGTTTTAGTCTCTCCCTTGGGTGGCGATACCGTTTTTGTAGGCGACACGCTAAAGATTGAATGGCGAAGCCGGCACGAATTTCCCACTGGAGTCGTAATTGGATTCTCAAAAAGTCCCGAAGATAAACAGGATGTGATCGCCCCAGGCAGCGTTCAGAATAGTGATCCCAATTGGCCCAGCTTTAATTGGGAGATTCCAGAGGGTACCAGCTGCGAGAATTGCCAGATCTATGTGGCTGATTATGAAGAAAATTCTCCCTTTACGATTAATCGTTTTCCCTTTGTCATCAAAGCCAAATAAACTGACCGACTCAATGCTCAGAAAAATGGATGCCTTTTCATCCAATCTTGCTGGTTAAATTTTAAGCATCCGCTTAAGAATACGTCTATAAATCCATACAGTTTCTTGGGGAATTCCCCTACCAGCTAGTAGACTCAGGCTGGATAAAGTATGAGTGATAGTTCCAAAATTTCGGGTAAATCCGACAAAAAATCCCAGGAACAGCCCAATATCAGCTCAGGTGATTGGTCGGCTTTTCGCCCCGATCAAAACAGGGATTCCCCGATAGATTTACACTCGGGAGTTCCTCAAGCTAGTGATATAAAGCCAAGACCCACTATTACAATGGGCAAGTATCGACTGGAAGAATGCCTGGGTCGGGGCGGGATGGGCGAAGTCTGGAAAGCCAAGGATAACTTCGGACATCAGGTTGCAGTAAAATTGTTACGCGCTGGTGCCTTGGCCTCTGATCAACAGCTTCTGCGTTTTCGCAAAGAAGCCAAGGCCATGTCGAAATTACAGCACAGAAACATTTGCCGTATTCATGAGGTGGGTGAAAGCATCGGTCTGGGTGGTCCGTCACTTTTTATTTCGATGGACTATTTAGAAGGAGTGATACTCTCAGATTTGCTGGAATATTCGGCGATCACGAATATGACCACATTGCCAAATTCCATTACCAAGAGGATGAAAAATTCTAGCGATGTAAGCAGTCTAGTTAAAGAGCTCAAAGCCCGTCAACAATCAAAAGCACCAGGGACGCAACTAACTTCAACGATTCCAGGAGAAAAAACCAAAGGGAGCCCTATCCCTGTGCAACAGTCACTCGCGCTCGTTTTAAAAATATGTGATGGGATTCAGTATGCACATGAACATGGTGTATTTCATAGAGATATCAAACCCGGTAACGTTTTAATTCGGGAAGACGGAGAACCGGTTATTCTTGATTTTGGATTAGCCAAGATTAGGAACAATGAAGAAGATCCAATTGAAAAAAGTCTATCCCAGTCTGGAGATGTTTTCGGGACGATTGAATACATGGCGCCTGAACAGGCACGTTCAAGCAAAGAAATCGACGAGAGAAGCGACCTTTACAGCATAGCGGCTTTACTCTATCAAATGCTAGCAGGTCAAAAACATTTTGTGTCTTCCGGGAATTTATTACAAGATATTCAAACGCTAAATGAACATGAACCCAAGCGAATCAAAAGTCATGTAAACACAATCGATTCGGATCTTGAGTTAATCGTGATGAAGGCACTTCGTCTCGATCCCAATGAACGATTTGCATCGGTTCATCAATTTGCTGATGACCTTCGGCGCTACCTCAATGGTGAACCAATACATGCCAAAAAAACGACGGCATTTTACTGGGCCTGGAAAAAAGCTGCCAAACACAAGAGCCAGGTGGCTTTCAGCACAGCCATCTTTGTGCTGATAAGCTGCTTCAGTGCTTATTTCTATATCGATTATCAAAAAAATTGGGGTGAGTGGATTCATGTATACAGTGCAGAATTCAATAAATCTAGTAGCCCAAATTCAAAGGTTAAGTATTACGATCGGTTTTTAAAAAAGGAATCCTCTCCCTTTGTTCCGGCACAGGGCGGTGTGTTGATGAGGCATGGTGAGTGGATGTGGATCAAAGGTTTGAACGCTCCCGGAAATGTGCGTGTTGTTGTGAAGCTTAAAACTCCAGCGAGCCCGCAGGCATTCGAACTCTGCCTGAACGCCAATCCTAAAATTATGCCTTTCTGGTATTTTTCACCAGCCGCCTATGTATTTCAATTCGGCGGCTATGACGGCACCCTGGATTTTGTATCCTTCAATCGACAGCCGAGAGTCCCAGACTGGTCAAAAGGCGTTTCGAGCCAAATAAAACCCTCTAAAAGATTCACTCTGGTTTTTTCCCGCATAGACGATCAACTAACCATGAAAGTCAATAGAATGACAGTTATTCAGGAGACCGATCTGCTTCCCCTGGTCGGCCACGAATTTTCTTCCATAGGAATGAGAGCTTTTAGTGATTCAATGATAGTGGAATCGATTGAAGTGTATCGGCTAGGATTACCGGAAAAAACTAGTCCATTAATTTCTGGCGATGTATTGGTTTCTTTGGGTTATGTCGGTGATGCAGTATCACATTTTAAAGAACTTGCCCATGATCATCGCTTTACTCCCCTGGGAGAAAAAGCCATGGCAAAAGCGTATTTCATTACAGCTTCACTATACCAAAGTATCAGTCCTGAAGAAAAACAAATTCAGGAATTATTTGAGCATGATTACCCCAACTCTGAATTTTTATCCAAGATTTTGGAATCCCGATCACTAAAAGCCTGGAAAGACGGTGAATTTGAATTTGCTTTACAAGAATTAAAACGAATTGTTACAATCGACCCGCCCTCCTTGTTGGCCAGAACCTTGGTCACCAATTTACCTGATTCAATCAACCCGGCCCTTTTGAAACAACTTTTTCCTTACTTAAAAGGAATCGATGGCATTGAAAATCTGGATCTAAAGCGACGAAACTTGGGCGAAATTTCAAGCCTAAAGGGATTGAAATTCAAGAAATTAAACTTGAATGAAAATTTGCTAGAAGACATATCATCATTAGCCGGAATGCCGCTGCGATCCCTAAGTTTGGCGCAAAACAAAAATTTATCTGATATTCGCGCCCTTCAAAACATGCGGGAACTGGAAGAGTTGGACCTAAGTAGTACCCAAATTAAAAGTGTTACACTTTTAAGAGAATCTCCTCTCAAAGAAATCAGTTTGGCTAATACACTAATCACAAGTTTAAATCAAATTCCAAATTGGAATCTAACACGCTTGGGTCTTGATCATTGTCAGATTCAAAGTCTTAAGGGCATTAATCGATTTCCCCTTGAAAGGCTATCAATCCAGGATTGCGGTATAAATAGTTTTGAAGCCCTTCGAGGCATGAAAATTAATCAATTAAACGCGGGTAACAATCCCGTTATTGATTTAAGCCCGCTTGCCAGCCTGCCGCTGAAGTCTCTCGAATTAAATAGCAGCCCAATTGCTAATCTCGAACCCTTGGCAAAACTGAAACTTAACGATTTACAAATTTCAAATACCCAAGTGAACTCATTGGAGGCATTAAAAAATCAGCCCATTAAAGACTTGTTTATTAATCATACTAGAATTCAAGATTTAAGTCCCCTCAGAACAATGCCGAAACTCAAGAGACTCTGGGCATCCTATTGTAACTTGCACTCTGTCGAGGATCTTCATGGAATTTTATTCACTAGGTTAACAATTGGTGGAAACCCATTAGGTACATTGGGCCCACGGGGCTCACTGCATAGTGAAGTTATTAGCGCCTTTCGCTGCGGACTGACAGAGGTCAAAGCAATCGAGAATACCGAAATTACTGATTTGAGTGTTTCTTACAACCAAATCAGTGATCTAAATTCATTTAAGACTTGCACAAAATTAAAGCGCCTTGATATAGCGGTTAATGGAATTCGCGATCTCAAACCTCTGAAGTCGTGTAACTTTGAAAGTCTTCATCTTGGATTTAATCCGATTTCAGATTTGAAACCGCTTCAAGGAATGATGCTGAAAGAACTCTGCATACAGGGAACCAATGTGAGTGATATCAGCACAATAGTACACATGCCTTTAGAAAGACTTGATATGGATCTTGCCCCAGTTGCATCGATTCAGCCGTTTTTATGGGATGCCCCCGAAGATTTTCGCTTTTACAATCAGATTATTCCAGATACAGAGATTAAGCAGGCTATTTTCAACTGGGCCTCCAATCCCAAGTATAAGATCAACATAGTGAGGGCTAAACAGTATTTATGGCTTCGTCACACGAATAAAGATTCGCTTTTTGAAAGCGGTACAGCATACAAAAGCCATCGATACCTTTTGATACAAACGGCTGCAAAATGGGGAGAAGCTTCCCGCATGGCGCAGCAAATGGGAGGCTATTTAGCCAGTATCACTGATGAAAATGAAATTCAATTTGCAGACAGCCTCTGTAACAAAAAATCCTTTTGGGTTGGACTTTACTGCAAAAATAAAAAGCGCAATTGGGTAAATGGAGAATCCTACACGCTCTCGAAGTATGATGCCAGTAGTAACGACCTCAATGGATTTGGATTTATGGCTGCTGGAGAACTCAACTTTCATGATATTGATGATCAACGAGATTACCTGGTGGAATGGGATAAGCGGCCTTAATTGGATTGGACAAGTTAACATTCTTGGATTTAGTTTTTATTCTATAGCAGTCTTTAGTTTTTGGCACCAAAGCACTTAGTCTGCCAAAACTAGAATAAGCAAAAAAAAAGAAACACTTATGATAGCCACCAAACGTTATCCAAACAATTACCAAACACTGTAACAGAAGTGAAAGCAGACTAAAACGGTTTAGGAACGTAAAGCTTTGATATTTCAGGCATGCCAACAAAGCTTGAAATCCTATGTCCCTAAGCTCGATACAAGCTCCAGCCTTTTTACTGCGAGCACAAAGGCCCAGGCGCATACTTTATGGCGTTCAAGGAGAAGGCCGCGGCCATGCAGCTCGCAGCCTTGAAGTGATAGGAGCATTGATAAAACAGGGCCACTCGGTCATGTTATTTACCGGTGGTGATGCACTCCCTATTTTACACGGGCTTTCAGTTGAACTTAGAGAAGTACCCTTGCTGCGATACTTTTACCATCGCTGTGGACGCATGTCTCCTTGGCTCACCTTTAAGGAAAATTTTCCCTTGGCCTTTGGTTGTTTAACCGGGCTGGGCAAAAAGTTTAACAGTCTACAGTCAATGGCCAAGCGTTTTCGGCCAGATTTGGTTATCTGCGATTTTGAACCTTATGTCGCGAAAATCGCCTACCAAATGCGTATCCCGCATATTGCGCTTAACCACCAACATTTTCTGTTAGAAACCAAAATACCATCTCTAAAGAGTATCCCAAAAAATCTGGCTTTAATATTAAATCAAGTAATGACCTATCTGCTCTCGGGAAAACCCGATCGTATCATTACCAGCTCCTTTTTTCATTTTCCTCCTAAGCCAAATTCTCGAGCCCTTTTTGTAGGCCCACTTCTCTCTCCCTTACTGCGAGCGTTCCGGGGCAAAAGGGGAAAGCATGTTACTGTCTACTTAAAGAATGCTAAAATGCTTCCCGTTTTTTTACGGGTAGCCGGCCTACTTTCTCATCAGAAATTTGAATTGTTTACCTCGAGTTCTCTGGATGATTTGCACATTCCCAGAAATGTGCACACTCATGCGATAGATCGGAAACGCTTTTTAGAATCTTTGGCAAGTTCAAAGGCCCTGTTGGCAACCGCCGGTAATCAAATGGTCGGTGAGGCATTTTATTTGCGAAAGCCCGTGCTGGTTATTCCTGAGCCGGGAGTTCTTGAACAAGAACTAAATGCTTTAGCCTTGGAGCATAGCCAATGCGGTGAATGGTTTTATCTCCAGAATTTAAATGTGAATGTGTTACGGAATTTTTTAAAAAATCTAGCCAAGTACCGCCGGGGAATCCGCAAGTGCCTTCCGAATCCTGAGACCTATGATGGCTCTGAAGCCATATTGCAGGAAATAAACAAATTCCTGGTCACTAAAATAGGTGAAACAAAAGAATCTGTTGTTCCTGGTCACGCGTCAAGTCGTTCACCAAATCTAGTGAAACATCTCCAACCCGTTCATGTCCGTCAAAAATGGAGCAACGCCTATGGTCATCCTTAGCCCAAATGTAAAATCTTGGTCTCCTCTTAGCTTGTTAACATTCCCTGTAGAGGTGTTACAGTTCTGCAAAGTACGCTTTGCAAAATACAAACCCCGTTATTCCATTGAAATTAATCGTGGCAACTATGTGGTTAAAACGGCAGAGACCCCTGTTGAAGTCGAAAAGGCTTTGCGGCTTCGCCATGAAGTTTTCTACCGAGAAATGTTAAATTGGCCCCAATTAACCGGGCTTGACATCGATAAATTCGACGCTCAATGTGATCATTTGATTCTGATGGAAAAATCCAGCGGTCAAGTGGTGGGAACCTATCGACTCAACTTACCGAAGCAAGGTGGAGAGTACTATTCGGCCACAGAATTTGAGCTTGACGACCTACTTTCTCTCGAAGGAAGTAAACTCGAATTGGGTCGCGCCTGCATTCGTAAAGATCATCGTACAGGAGCGGCGATCTCCATGCTTTGGAAAGGATTGGGAACCTACTTCAAGACCAGTGGTGCCAAATATCTTTTTGGATGCTCAAGTGTGAAGACAGTTGATCTTTACGAAGTCAGTCATATCACTCGCTACTTACTCACCAATTACAAATCAGAACTCCAAATTCATGCAAAACCTTTGCCCGCCTTTGAAATGCCCCGCTTCGGGACTATTTCAAGTGCTCCTAGCAAAGAAATTGATGTAGCATTCGTGAAGAGCAAAATCCCACCTCTATTATTTGCGTACTTAAAGGCGGGAGCTGCAATCTGCAGCACTCCCGCGCTGGATAGACGTTTTCAATGTGTGGATTTTTTAACCCTGCTCGATGTACAAAAATTGGATAAAAAAATGGAGCAGCGATTCGCGTGAAACTCCTTCGAATGTTTTTCCGTCTCCTGGGTGTTTTGGGAATTGTATTACTATTTATCATCCAATCTTCACTAGCTGGCTTAGTTATTCGCAACCGTTATCGACTTCTTAAAACTCGCCAACGTCTGGTGGGTCGTTACAGTCGCTTTTTTTTAAAAGTCGCGAATATCCGATTTAAGAATAGTCCTCAGTTTTCTAAGGCTGAAAAACTGTATGTCTCCAATCACTTGTCTTATCTAGATGTAATTGTGATTGCCGCCCGGCTGGATACATTGTTTATTACTTCAACCGATATTCAATCGGATTGGTTTTTAGGCCTTATGTCGCGGCTAGGCGCGGCCTTATTCACCAATCGACGTGGTGGCAAAGCCCTTCGTTCCGAAATCTCCCATGCGGCCCGAGCGCTTTCTGAAGGGCATTCCGTGGTGGTATTTCCTGAAGCAACCAGCGGTCCGGGTCTCGAAGTGCTTCCCTTTCACCCTTCGGCCTTTTCATCAGCCTTGGAGGCAGAACGACCCATTGTGCCCTTATGCCTTCGCTATCCGCTCATTAACAAACAAGCCAACAACGCTTCACTGCGGAACTCTGTGTGTTGGTATGGAGAAATGAAATTTTTCCCCCACCTTATGAAATTATTGCAACTGGACTCGGTGGA
>JBBQAD010000286.1:0-5284 GCA_038315885.1 Fibrobacteria bacterium
CCATCGGGAGAAATTTTGATGTCAGACAAAACTCCATCAAAGGTCATTTTTTCAGCACCCACCTTTTCGGGAATCTGAAGCTCGACGATGCCGGTATCGTATAGAATTACATTGTGATAGTAGCCAGCATAATCCAAATTCGCACGAGTAGGGGTTTTGACCCTACGGATTAGGACTCTTGAAAGCGTCCTATCATAATTGGGATTTATAGTTAGAACAGCCGTTTCAACTGCTTTTTGTTCCTTTTCAACCTCGCATCCAAAAAAAACTAGAACACTGAAAATGGCAGTCAGTCCCAGGCGGATGCGACTGTAATGGTGCATAAACTCTCCCTCAATCGAAATGGTAAACAAATCCCTAGTAGTAGGGAAGATAATTAATGAGTCTTATTTTCGCTCACAAGTCTTGCCTATGATCGTATTTATTCATGTAGTATTGCAGGGTTTTTTTTATCATAGGACGGAATTCGCTGATGGGTTTCCAGCCCAAGGCTTCCAATTTTTTCATGTTGGGCATGCGGCGGTCTGAATCTTCATAGCCTTCACCATAAAAATCTTTCCCTGAGACTACCTCGCAGGGATGATTTAAATATTTTTTCTCAGCACGTAATTCGCTCATGCAGGATTTCATTAATTCAGCCAGCTCGTGAATCCGCAGCTCGGTTTTGCGGTTTCCCACATTAAAAATCTGATTTTGCGCAGCATCAGGCTTATCTAACAGCAGAAGAACAGCTCGAATAGCATCGTCGATGTATAAAAAGGTTCTTCTGGCCTCTCCACCCTCTACTAATTGAAGGGGCTTGCCTTTTAGAAGAGCTTCTGCAAAACAGGCCCAAACCCGAGGGATACCTTCTCCATCTTGCCCTGGTAAAAAATCCATGCGGGGGCCAAAAAAATTAAAGGGTCTGATAATGGTATAGGGTAAGCCATTTTCACTGTGATGTGCATAGATATACCGTTCTAACAATTGCTTGGCAGAAGCGTAACACCAACGCTGTTGATGGATGGGCCCCAGAACCAGCGGACTATTGGATTCTGAGTACTCCTCAGTCTCAACTACTTCTTTGGCTGAATAGCTGCCCAGAGTGCGGCCATAGACCTCACTGGTTGAAAAATGAAATAGCCAACGTTTGTGAGTTGCGCATAAATCAACGAGTTGGTATGCTTCAATAAAATTTGAATGTATTACTGCCAAGGGGCGATTAGTGTATTGAGCTGGATTGCAGATTGCCGCAAGTGAGATGACTACATCACTGTCTTCAATAGCCCTCGAGAGAGTTGCATCCGCATGCGCATTTTTGTGATGAAACTGCAAGCGGGGATTTTCCAACAGATGGGCTATTTTTTGCGAGGCCAAATCCCAAGCCTTGATTTCCCATTCTTTCGACTCAAGCAGCCATTCACAGAGATGGCTTCCAATAAATCCACCTGCACCAATAATTACCACGCGTCGCATATTGCAAAGGTAATTTTTATCCATGTTTTTTCAGCGTGAGAGACTGCTAGCAGGATTTTTGGTATTCAGCCTTTCGCTTTTTGTAATACTCTGCGCCTGGTTTCCCTTGACCGATACGGATATCTGGTGGCATTTAGCCGCTGGGCGGTGGATTTTTGAGAATGGACAAATCCCGAAGGTAGACCCTTTCTGCCTTTCTTCTTTGGGGGAGACTTGGCTTGATTTACACTGGGGCTTTCAGGTACTGAGTCATCTTTTGTGGAATCTCGGCGGAGCCGTGGCCCTGCTTGTGTTCAAATGCATCGTGCTGTTGGCAACATTGCTAATCTTGATATGGCCTGGTAAAAACCTTCGTTTGTGGCCCTTTCTCTTTTTTGTGGCTGTTCTTTGCATCTATTCAGTGCGTTTTCTCATCGACTTGCGACCTATTCTGTTAACCTTGCTGGCTTTAGCCATTCAATGGCGAATCATTGAGTCGGCCATTCAAAGCAGACAATGGGGAAAATTATGGTGGATGCTTCCTCCCCAGGTCAGTATGGTCAATGTCCAGGGTCTTTATTTGTTAGGGCCGATTTCGTTTTGGTGTATCTGGATGGGCAGCTTGTTTATCTATGGCATCCATCGATTGTATCACAGAGTGCCGCAGTCTAAAAAATATTTATCGCCTGTATTGGGTAAAAACATTGAGCTTAGGGTTTTTGAAGAAAGCCTTCCCAGTAAAAAAGTAATTCTGCCCTTTGCAGCATTGTGTGGCATTACACTATTAAATCCCTATGGCTATCATGCCTTTTCACTGCCATTCAAACTTTTTAAACGCATACAAGCCGTCGAAGGCAATGTTTGGTCATTGCACATCTCAGAAAACATGCCCTTTCGCCAGGTATTCGCAGAGAGACCGGGAACAGCACTTTTGTATCTCTGGTGTCTTTTTTTGTTTGTGTTCAGCTTTGAATTGGCGCGGCGAGCCTTGCGTTGGGATCTCATTTTCTTCTTGTCAGCTTTTGTTTATCTTGGCTGGTCGGCAGAAAGAAATATTCCTCTCTTAATAATAGCCGGCCTCTTTGTCACTTCTGTAAATCTCAAATACTGGCTGACTGACCTAAAACCCGTTGTGGTATGGAAAATCGGCTTGATTACCGGTATGGCCGGAGTGTTACTCAGCTTTTACTTTGCCAATTCGATTTACCGTTCCTGGTCCTACCATTTAGCTGGGAGCCTGGAAACACCCTATCGATTTCCTTCTCAAGCGATTGATTTTATGGAATCTCACGCCATTCCCGGTCCTATTTTTAATGAACTTCGTTATGGTGGATATATCACATATCGACTTTTTCCCAAGGTACATGCCTTTGTCGATGGCCGAATGGTGTTACATAATTCCGCTTTCTTTGAACAATTTTTAAAAATCTTAGCTGAGCCCAACCAATTTCAAAGCTTGCAGAGTAAGTATCATTTCACCCAGATTCTCTTACCGATAGCCGAATTTCCAGATTATCTTAAGCTCTTGGGCTGGCTAATTAAAGAAGGTCAGTGGACCTTGGTTTTTTGTGACGGGGCTTCCGCTTATCTGGTTTCAAAGGAGACTCTGGATATCCCCGCGTTAGTTCCAATGGAATCTAAAGAGTCACAGCCCCTAGAAAACCTCAATGTTGAATTTTTGCCGCAGCCAATTGTAGATGCAATTCGAAAACGCTATCATTCCAATCCTAAACTATTAAAAATAGCGGTGGAAAATACGGTCTCTCTTTTTATAGCAGCCGGAAATGAAAAAGGGGCCTACCATTTGTTGCAGGAGTTTGGATTGGGAGAATGAAAACTGGTAGTGATACAGTATGAGCACTGAAATTCATTCTATTCTTTTAACCGGAGGAGCGGGCTTTATGGGCAAAAGTCTGGCTCGCGCCTTTATGTCTCAAGGCCATCGTGTTCGTATTCTAGCCCTGGCCTCGGATATAAATGCAAAGGATCTGGAGGAAGAAGGGATTGAGGTGCGTAGGGGAGATATCACCCATAGTGAAACAATTGAGAGACTGTGTGATGGTATCGATACGGTATATCATTTAGCAGCCTTGATTCTCTCCCCGCAAAACCAAAATCTGCTTTGGAAAGTCAATCTGGAAGGAAGTCTAAATGTCATTCGGGAAGCCGAGAATGCAAGCGTTAGACACTTTGTATACATCTCTTCGGCTTCGGTAGCCTATCCCCGCTCCAATACATATAGCAAATCGAAGCAAGGTGTCGAATTGGCCTTAAAAAAATCCCAATTGAAGAATGTAACTGTGGTGCGTCCCACCTTGGCTTACTGCGAGGGGGGTGCCCAGGAGTTTCAAGCCTTTGTTAAGCATTTGCAGCGTTTTTCCATCGTGCCTATGATAGGCAATGGCAAGGCTTTGAAGGCCCCTGTCTATGTAGATGATATTAGCGATGGTTTGACGGCTATTTTAGGCAATCCAAAAAGTTACGGCAAAACCTATAATTTCAGAGGCTCTCAGGTCTTAAGCATGGCGGAATTGGCCCGCGAACTATTGAACTTTATGGGGCACAACAAAGCCATGATTTTTATACCTGTTACTCTTTGTCGCCTCTTAGCCCTATCGGCCTATCTTTATGGAAAAATTTTTAAGAAAAATCCATTGTTAACCTGGCAGACTATTTCAGGAGTGACCCAAGACGCTATCGGCGACTATCAAGAGGCTCAGGACGATTTGAATTACCGACCACGTAGTTTTGAAGTAGGACTCAAAAATTTACACTCTTTAAAAAATTGTCTTCAAACCCCGTGAAGAAAAAACTCTTAATTTTTATTCCAACCTACAATGCTGAAAAAACTCTCAGCAGTCTGGTTGAACGGATACCCTTAGAGCTTTGGGACGATTCAGAAAACACAAAAATTCATGTTATTGATGACGGGAGCAGTGATAAGACTACCCAAGTGGTACACGATTTAAAAACTCGGTTTACTGCTCTGCAAAGCTTCTCTTTTCCGCAGAATCAGGGCTATGGAAAAGCGGTGGCCAAGGGCATCGCGCTGGCTCGCAAATTTAAAGCTGACTATGCAGTTTGTTTACATTCCGATGGCCAATATCCTCCCGAATATATTCCTCAATTCGTAGCAGAAATGCTTCAGAATAATCTGGATATTTTACAGGGTTCCCGACATCTTGGTGGCAAAGCTTTAGAGGGAGGAATGCCTTTCTACAAGTATGTTGCCGGCAAACTACTTTGTCTACTGGAGAATCAAGTGTTTCACTTGAATATGAGCGACTATCACTCTGGTTTTCTGTTTTATAGTGCAAAAGCCTTGGACAGTATACCCTTCGACAAACTGAGTGCCTCCTTCGATTTTGACCTGGAAGTCATCGCCTGTGCAAAAGCATCCGGCCTTATAATTGATGAACGTGCCATTCCCACCCGTTATGCAGGGGAAATTTCTCATTTAAGACCTATTCATTACGGACTGCGGGTTTTAAAGGTACTCTGGAAATATTGGAGAGGTAAATATCAATTACTATTACACTCCCATGAGTGAAATACAGAAAATTTGCTGAGGAGAATTTAGGTGGAAAATGTAGCGACAAAAAAGGTGAAGGCGATTTTAAGCAACACTCGGCCTTATGGTATGAAGGCCATTTTAAAACTAGGCCGTAAAGAAGCCTTAGAAAACCTGGTTGATCTGTATCCGACGGTGATTGTTCCTGAAAATTTCGAGGAACATTGGCCTAAAATTCAAGATACAGAAGTCGTTTTTACTACTTGGGGCATGAGCGAGGCCTTGGCGATAAAACTATGCAGCTTGCCCAATTTGAAGGCCGTTTTTTATGGAGCCGGT
>JBBQAD010000168.1:0-7504 GCA_038315885.1 Fibrobacteria bacterium
AACCATCGCTGACGGCTTGGCTAAAGAGGGAGTGCACGATATTGCCGATAAAGAAATTGTGGCACTCATTGCCTATTTGCAACGCCTGGGAACCGATATAAGAAAAGGAGAGGTACAATGATACGACAAGTCATGGAATCAGCAAATCTGACAATTTGGCCCATATTTTCATTGATTCTTTTTATGGCGTCCAGTGCAGCAATGATTTTTTGGCTGTGGAGACAGGGAAGTACTGAAACTTATCGGCTCTTGGCCAATGTTGTTTTTGACGAAAATAGTGAGAAGAACAATCATGCGAATCAACATTTAAGCGGTGGAGAAACCCATGAGTGAAGAGCGCGATGTATTGAGAAGAGAAAGTCATGACTACGATGGGATTCTTGAGTATGACAATCCTCTGCCGATTTGGTGGCTGTATTTGTTCTATGTAACAATCGCTTTTAGCTTTTGCTATATGGGCTATTATACTGCCAAAGGTGCAGCAATAGCCCGTGTTACTCATCAGGGAAAGGTCTTGAGCTGGAGTACTTCGATGCTTGCACTTGATTTGAAAGATCAGCAGGCGAAATCCCTAAATCTTGCAGAAAATGCTGGTAAGATTGAACTTGCAAGTTATATAACTCAAGTAGAACATATTACATCTGGCGCTATCATTTTTGCGGCCAACTGTATTGCATGCCATGGAGCCAAGGGCGAAGGAAGCATCGGACCCAATTTACTTGATGAGTATTGGATTCATGGACATACACCTGAAGCCATTTTAAAAGTGATCGCAACTGGAGCCGCAGCGCAAGGGATGCCAGCTTGGGGTCCTGTGTTGGGAGATAAAAAAGTTCGGGATTTAACTGCATACATTCAAAGTATTCACGGAAACGTTGTCGCGAATGCAAAGGCTCCGCAAGGCGAAAAAATTGAACGTAGCGGAGCATTAGGCAATTAAGGGTCATTGTGCAAAGTTGATACAATCATGTTAGCAGAAAATCAGACACAAGGCACTATTGGAGAGGGTGGCAAACGGCTTTGGGTTTACCCACAAGAAATCCGGGGCTTTTTTGTTAATCGCCGCCGCATTGTAGCTTGGCTGTTATTGATTCTTTATTTGGGGTTGCCCTGGTTGCGCTTTCATGGACAAGCCATATTTTTAATAGATGCATCTGAAAGAAGATTGTTATTCTTCGGTCAAAGTTTTTGGCCGCAGGATCTGGCAATTTTCCTTCCCTTGGTGATCGCTTTTATTCTGGGTGTATTTCTTGTTACCATGTTGTGGGGCCGCATTTGGTGCGGATGGGCTTGTCCGCAAACGGTTTTTTTGCAATTTTTGTTCGCTCCCATCGAAAAGTTAATCGAAGGTTCAGCGACAATTCGAAAAAGACGAGATGCCGCCGGAGTAACATTTGATCTTGTGTGGAGAAAAATTGCAAAGTTTTTCATATTTTTTATTGTTTCACTCATCATTTCAAACACATTTCTGGCTTATTTTTTTGGTAGCGAATGGGTGATACATGCCATGCAGGCATCGCCGTCCTTGCATCCTGCCAGCTTTGTTTTTGTAGCAGCCTTTGGATTGGTATTTTTTTATGTCTTTGCTTATTTCAAGGAGCAGGCCTGCATTGTTGTTTGCCCCTATGCAAAATTTCAAAGTGCTTTGACCGATTCTAACACAAAAATCATCAGCTACGATTCTAAACGAGGTGAGCTGAGAGGAAAGCCGTCAAAAGAAAAAGAGTCAAGTTACGGTGATTGCGTCAATTGCCGCCTTTGTGTACAAGTGTGCCCAACTGGTATTGATATACGTGATGGTCAGCAGTTGGAATGTATTGGTTGCTCGCGGTGTATTGATGCTTGTGATAAAATCATGACTGCCTGGAAGAGGCCCAAAGGTTTGGTACGCTATGCGACACTTAACGAATTGGGGGGAGTAAAGGTTGGACTTTCTAAATTCAGAATTGCTGTCTATTCGAGTCTGATTGTAATTTTACTTATTTCCTTTGTAAGCATACTTATTCTCCGAAAGCCTTTTGCAGTTGACCTGGTACGCAAAGGTACCCTTCCATATTTTATTATGCCCGGTGATTCAATCAGTAATATTTACACTCTAAAAATTCGCAATCGCAGGGCAGTAACAGCGGCTTTTAGCTTAAAAGCGGATGTCTCGGGAACTTTTACTTTTTCGGATGAAGTTCTTCGACTTCAGCCCGGAGAACTGAATAGTTATACAATCAGTTTTAAAATTTCCAAAAAAGATTTTCAAGGCGGAAGGCGAAAACTGAAACTAAGGATATCAACACTTGATGAAAACGGAATGAAATCAGTCGAGCAGAAGATAGAGACGGTGCTATTAGGCCCCTTCTCTTCTTAGAATTAAATAATAAAAATTTATAAGGAGAAACAATGTCAACTATTGAATCAGAACAAAAAGTTTCAGAGGGAGGCCTCGCCTGGTTAATTTGGGTAGCGTGTATCTTTTTGATTGGGTTGGGCTTTAATGCCTACTTTGTCAGTGCAGCAATTAGCAGTACCCGTGATTTGGTGCGGTCCGATTATTATCAAGAAAGTCTGAAGTATGATACAGAAATAAAAGCACACAAACTTTGGAAATCTGAAAATTGGAATTTGGAATTCGATGTAGTTAAAAATGTATTACAGTTAAAAATTCTAAAACCAGATCAAATTTCCAATGTTGAAAAAATAAGTGTGAACCTATACAAACCCGATAATTCTGCTTTAGACAAAAATTCTGAATTTCAAGCTGATTCAATTAGAAAATTTGGAAATCAATATTCTCTCTCAATTCCATTGCCAAAAGCTGCATACGGTGCTTGGCAACTTGAGGTAAGTGTAGTCACTGCCCGGGAACTGGTTAAGAAACGCATTTCTTTTACTAACAAGAATTGATGTCACAAGAAACTAGCACTTATGCCGGTTCAGAAGTCGAAGTGAAAACTTCTGAGTTATATGGTCCCTATTCAAGCCGGACCCAGTACTTTTGTAAACATTGTCAAGGACCGGTTTTAGATCATTCAATAAGTGATACATATGGAAACCTTTATTGTTGTGCAGGTTGCCGAATCGTTGCCAAACTTTTAGGTGAGAACGGTTGGCAAATGTTTTACGAACTGATGCGGGAAGCCCAAGTTCACCCCCCAAAGGCGGAAGTAAGACGAAATTATCGGGCTTATATTGAAGAATTAAAAAGTACTGATGCTGTTAAAGGCCTTGGCCAGTGGAATGATAAGCTTCACTCGCTGGATTTAACTAGTACTGAAATTACTTGTTCCGCCTGTTCTTGGTTGATTGAAAGTCTGCTTTCAGCCAAGCCCGGCTTAATCAGTTTCCGGGTAGATTTTCTTAGATCTAATTTGCATTTAAGCTATGATACGACCTTAACCAGTCTTGCGGAAATATTAGGTGAACTATCACTGTTTGGATACACATTCTATCCTGAAAACAGTGAAACGAAGTATACAGTCAAAAAAGAAAAAAGATCGGAGATGCAGAGAATTGCTATAGCAGGAGCTAGTTTCATCAATGTAATGAGCTTCAGTTTAGCTGAATATTTCGGAATCCTTCACGGAATGGATTCACAGTGGAATCGTCTTTTTGGCGCATACTGTCTGCTACTGTCGATTCCAGTGTTAACATATTGTGCCCTTCCCTTATACCGTCGAGCATGGGCAGGTATTAAGCAGAAATCCATCCATATTGATCTGCCCATCAGTCTGGGAATTTTAATCGCAGCCGGCTTATCTATATGGGAATACAGTCAACATCGATTGCATTATCTGGATAGTGTTACTGGACTGGTCTTCTTTCTGTTGCTGGGACGATGGGGAGTCAAACGGTTTGAAAACACTTTAATTATCGGTCATCGCTGGTTTGATAAGCTAAGCCCCGCACAACTAAGGCGTTTAGATGGAAAGGCTTTTGAATATGTAAAGCCAGAAGTATTGAAGGCCGGAGACCGCATACTTGTGCTGCCCGGCGAATATCTGGCATTAGATGGAGTATTAGAAACCAATGCCCGACTTAATCGCAGCATTCTGACGGGTGAATCTCGGCCGGTAGAATTGCCAGCGGGTGAAGCTGTTTTTGCAGGTTACGAGAGTTTAGGAGAACCGATCATTGTCCGAATCTTGAAGAGCATTGATGAAACACGCGCCAAAAATCTGTATCTTCAAATGGAAAGTTTAAATGAAAATAAAAGTAACAGAACGGAATCAAGCGGACCCTTTGTTAAATATTTTACGATTACAATCCTGTTGCTTTCCTTACTGGCCTTTTGTTTACATCTGAAAGAAGGCACTTTATCTGCTTTACGGGTTGCCGCGTCACTGATGATAGTTAGTTGCTCCTGCGCCTTAGGTTTAGCGCGTCCATTAAGTGAAGGTTTGGCATTAAAAAAGGCTTGGAGAGAAGGTTTTCATTTTCGTTCGGCTTCTGTTTTAGCAAAATTACGGGAGATAAGATGCATCATATTTGATAAAACGGGTACATTGGCGCGCGATCAAAGAGAATTAAAATCATGGAGATTTGTAAACAAGCTTGCCTCTGAAGAAGAACTTCACTTGAAAATGGTTTTAAATGCCTTGGTAAAAACGTCTTTGCATCCGATTTCACAAGCTCTAAGGCGAAGCCTTGAAGAAAGTTCTTTATCAATGATCCATATGGATTACAAGGAAGAAAAAACCAATTTGGGAATGTATGGAAGGTTGCATATAAAAAAAGATGCCTGCGAAACGAATTTAAGTGATACAAACGTCGACAATTGTGAAATTATGTTAGTACGCTTATCTGCTTTTTTAGACTCTATAGATTTATTGAACTCATTTTCAGAACAACGTTACAAGGTAGAGGCAAGTGACGACCTTAAAGGAATTGTCAAGCAGGCTATTGATGATGGATACAATCAAGCAATTTCATTAAATGGAAAACTAATGGCCATGGCGGCTATTGAAACATCCTTTTCGAATGATCTGCCTAGTATGTTACAAGAACTAGAAAGATTGAATTTACATCCAGCTCTGGCTTCTGGTGACGATGAAAAAAGAACATTAGCTTTCGCGAAAGAAACTCACCTGCTAAGAGCAAAGGGAGGCCTAATTCCGGAAGCAAAACTTGGCTATTTAGAAGAGATGCGGTCCCAGTTTGGCTCTGTGATGGCAGTGGGTGACGGTTTTAATGATGGGCTTTTATTGGGTGCCAGTGATGTATCCTTAGTAGTCCAGGGCGCTGCATTGGAGATATCCACATCAGCTGATATAGTTTCGGCCAGCAAAAGCTTATTGAAATTACCCCTTCTATTTGAATTAGCCGATCTCACAAAAAGATCAACTCGTAACACATATATTGTTTCTTTCACTTATAATGGAATAGCCATCAGTCTTGCTTTTATGGGATTGGTTAGCCCGCTAGTGGCTGCCGTATTAATGCCTTTAAGCAGTTTGTCAATCTGTATCTGTGCCTGGCTGACGATTAGACCGCACAGGATTCCTAAACCCGCCTAAACCCGACTAAGTTCGTTTAAACCCGCACAGGGGTGTAGAGGCCGGCCTTTTCTTCCACTCAGCCAAGCATTATATATCCTTTGAAAATTGAAGTCCTTGGGCTGATATCGTTTTTTGCGTTTACTTGTTATGCCGCTGATATATAGTCACTAGCATGCCTAACCGATAGGAAGTATAAGGAATTGTGATTCTATGGTTTAAGTTTTGTTAAGGAGTCAATTTTGAATACAATCGAACCCTTTGGACTGGGCAAACAAGATTCAGGTAAAGCCGCATCCGTGGTTTTTTCTGCACAGGGAGAATTAAATCAGTCTAAGGGTGATAGCAGTATGGTTGCTTTGAAGAGCCCCTTTACAGCCCTGGTCGATCAAAAAAGGACGATTTCCCAGAGTAACAGTACCGAACTGAACAGCCTGGCTCCCGATTTTAAAAAATTGGAAGGCTCCGAAGGTGCTGAAGCGCGCATGGAAGGCAGATATCATTTTCTGCGTCAGGAAATATTAAATCAGGCATTTTTACAAAACTCAAAGTCTGAGGACAGTGTTACACAAGCATTTGCCAACGAATACATCCTATATCCCGTGCCCCAAGGTACGCAGGCCTGTGAGGTGGGGGATATGTGGAGTGCAGAGAGTGTAAGCGACCGAATTTTAAATTTTGCCATGTCTTTTCAGCAAATCATTGGAGGTGGGGACCAGGAATTTCTAGAAAAAATTCGCACGGCTCTGCTGGAAGCATTTGCCCGCGTCAAGGAGGAAGAATGCAATGTTCCGGACGATCTGGCCGCTCTCTATAACGATACTTTTCAGTTAACTATGTCGAAACTTGATGCAAAATTACACGCAGCCCGTACAAAATTCCAATCCGTTGAAGAGTCATATTCCAATTCGCCGGCTAGTAAGCCGACTACAACTTCACCGGAATTATCTGTTTAGCTAAAGATCATTGTAACAGATCAACAAAAGCTTTCGTCAAGATTCAGAAAGCGGCAGCCGGATATAAAAGGTGCTGGTATCTCCTTTTGATTCTCCATAAATCGAACCGTTATGCTCGATAATAATTTTTCGTGATATGGCCAAACCCAATCCAGTTCCCTTTTCTTCACTTTTAGTGGTGAAAAAGGGGTCCCAAATTTTATCTAGATGATCTTTGGGGATGCCTCCCGCATTATCGCGAAACTCTAGTGTGACCATGTCTTCATCGCTTTTATAACAATGGATTTTTATCAATTTTTTCCCAGAGGGTTGATAGCCATCAAAGGCATCGCGGCTGTTGGTTAAGAGATTGTGAATAACCGATTCCAACTGGGTTTTATTCCCGATGATGAAAAGTTCAGAATCCAATTGTAACTTGATGTGAATTCCACGGTTAGCCAATTGTTTTTCCATAAACAAAAAGCTGTCTTCAATCATTTCTTTCAGGCGAATGGTAGAAGTAGATAGTTGACTATCCTTTCGGGCATATTGGAGTAAATGTTCCAGAACACGCCGCATTCTATCCACTCCCCGAATGGCGGAGTTGGCTGCTTCAGCTGCTGCCTTGGTATCAATAATTTTTTCTTTGCCATCAAATAAATCCCTTAGGTATTCGGTTTCTAAGAGAATTGAGGTCAGGGGATTATTTAATTCATGGGCCAGACTGGCTCCTAGAGTGCCTAGTATCACCAATTTGTTGGCATGCAGAAGTTGTCGTTCGAGTAACACTTGTTGTTTTCTGTCCAGCGAAAAACCCATGAATCCCATCAATTTTGAGTTTTCATAAATAGGCGAAATGGTCAGATGAATAAAGACTTCGCTGCCATCGGTAGCTTTGTTGCTGAGATCTCCCCGCCAGCTTTCCCCAGACAAGATGGTTTTCCACATCACTTTGTATACATTGGGCGGAGTCTTGCTAGAACGGATAATCCTCTGGTTTTTTCCTAAGATCTCATCTTCGTTGGAAAACTTATAAAGTCTCAGATAGGCTTGGTTGACCTTGATCAATTTTCCTTCAGGGTCAGT
>JBBQAD010000267.1:0-5546 GCA_038315885.1 Fibrobacteria bacterium
CGAGTGGTTACAATTCCGGTATTTCCTGAGGCTTCGGAGCGCAGCCCGCGATATTGCGGCCCAGTAGCGGCTTGCGCGTTTTGAGATAAAGCCCCAACGATTAGGCTTCCAAATAGAAGGGAAGCAAGGGAGGGAAGACCAGGGCAAATTGAATTTGAGAAGAATTGATATAAATTTTTCATGATTTAATTGCCCCTCACATCTTCATCGGCCCAACCATCACCATCATTGTCAATTCCATCGGGAATTTCTTCATCCACTCCAAAGACGCCACCTGTCCATTCTGAACCCGCTGGCCGAGTGGAGATATAGATGTGTTTATATCCGCAAGCCTTCTCCTTCACATCGTTATATAAAGTCTGAAGATTGGCTGGAAGCCTTCCGAAATCCTCCAAACAATCGTCTATATCATCCTGGCTGGTTTGCACCGCGTAATCGCTTAGTGTAGACGGAGAGGTTTTAGCCCGTTCCAGCCGGTTTTCCAGTGTACCTATACAGCCTTTTCTAGGGTTCCCTGAATCAACTGTTGCACTTGCGTCAAGGTCAATACAACCATTCCCATTTTCATCGGTCCACTGCATAGGTGTGGGGGAAGTCCCTATCATAGTCGTGTCCAATAGCGCATCGTCATCATCATCCATGCCGATGGCATTGCGGCTATCCTCCTCTTTTAATCCATCATAATCGTTATCACGGTCATCGATTATTTCTTCATCGACCCCATAAGGCCCTGAGAGCCAATCGCTGCGCGCTGGAGGCATCGTCCCTGGCAGCAATACAGAACTGACTGAGTCACAAAGAATATTTAAAGTTGTTCGTTCGGGTACGTTGATTACACTGGCGCTCATGTCATCCACAATATCGTGGCATTTCTTGCGCATCTGTTTTAAACGGGAGTTTTTAGAGGTGTCCTGGGCGATAAAGGGATAGTCCTTAACCCAGACAGAATATTTCTGATACAATTCCGGGTGCTGCAATCGGTGCAAAGGGTGTCCGATATTGTAAGCCTCCTTGGGCCAGGCAGAATTTAAAATTTCCGTATAATCCCAGCGGATGTAACCGTCCTTATCGTAATCATGCCAGACCATGATAGGACCCTTTACCTTGCTGTTATTGGTAGGATAAGAATCAAAATCATTGTCCAGGCCGTCATTGTATCTCATGTATCCCAGAAAGTTGTTCAAATCCTTGATGTTGACAACCACGTCTTTGAGCTTTTCATTCATCTTTATTTCACTCTTGTCATAGTTTTCAATTGAGTTGTTGACAGAATCTAAATTAAAGCTGGCACCGGCTATAGGCCCTTGCATAGCGTCAAGAAACTGATTGATATCATTGGGATTGTTGGAAAGTGATTTCGGGTCGAGGTTATCGGTTGATATACTATCGATATCTATTTTTAAAGTGAAAATTTTGAAGCGTTCGAAAAAAATAGCTTCGCTTTCCAGGCCGTCTTTACAAACTTTTTTATAAGCTGCCGATGCCAGACATTGGACTTCTTTCGAGGGGCAAATTCTGATTCCGCATTGGTGATCGAGTCGGCGATTGCTGTCTAAATCGACCGCTGCTAACATCGCTTTGATTGACTGCAACAGCCCAAGATCAAGTAATGCGACATCAGAACCGACTTTTCCATCGCTGGCCGTATCCCCATCAGGGGCAAGTGGATAGGATCTGTTGCCTAAGAAGATGGTATCTCTTGCAACCCTAATAATATGTTCAAGATTTTTAACTGATGTTGCCACTGGGTAGTACACACTATCAGCTCCTTCTAAAGTGGTACTCTCATCGATATAGGGCACGCCGCGGTGAGAATCTCTTTTCTGGTTAAACTCATCATTCATGGAGTTATAGCTAAGACCGTAGAGCTTGAGCAGGGCTTTGGAATGATTCAAATAGGCTTCGGAGCCCTTCGGATTTTTGCGATAGGCGCGTTCAAAAAGTTCGGCAGCCCGTTTAAAATCTTGATCGTTTATCGCTTGATTGCCCTCAACCAGTAGACCTTCGTAGGAGAGTTCACTATCGGAGGAGGCAAAAGGGGAGAAAAAATTGCAAGCTGTTAACAAAAGCCATCCGAAAACCAAGAGGCAAAGCGAAAGAAGATAGGATTTGCTTTTCCATGGATGCTGAGACATGCGAACTCCTCAATTTCGGTGGCAAGAAGAACAATGCTGAATTAGCATCCGGGCCCCGGACCAGAAATGCCAAGCGGCAAGAACCCCATAAGAACCCACTTGGTTCCACAGACCCTATGCCCATTATCGATGACTGAATCCACAAATTTGTGGTGGAAGTGGAAAAACTAAAAATAATCAGCTATGCATGATCAAAATCACTTTTTTCAAACTTACCGGATGATATAATTGCCAAGAGGTCGCTATGATATCGATACTTCTTTGCGCGCTATTAGTTGGCTACGGAACTTTTTTACTAGGCCTTTCCTGGTTTATGCATCTGGAAAGCCAAAAGCCGGGGCATAACCAGTTTATTACCAAACTGCTGCCGCCTCCTGCCTGGTGGACTCCCAGCCAGATACAGCACTAGCTTTTACGCTTGGCTAGATAGGCCTTTTCTTGTTTCGAATATTCTTTCTTCAAACGACCGTAAACTTTTTCTGCTTCTGGCTCAGGTATTAAAGCCGAATTCAGGTCTTGATTGATATAGGGGCTACTCAGCTCTTCCCAAGAAGCACGTCGCCCATTTGAATTTAAGTACGCGTGAAAGGCGCGTAGCGCTGCACCTAAGCCCGCCGCATTGGTGGTATTCTGGCGAAAAACTGGTACCGCAAACACATCGGCCATGCATTGCAAGATAGCGTTATTAGCAGAAGCCCCCCCTGTAACATAAATTCGTTCGGGTTTATCGGGCATCCACTCACTATGTGTGCACATGCTCATCATTTGAGCCTCAACAACGCCTTTGACATTAGCCTCTTTATCATTCGCATCAAAACCATAACGCTGCACTTCAGCATAATTTAAACGGGGAATGATTTCTGTATCAAAGTAAGGCAACATTATTTTGCCATCATTACCGGCTTTTACTTTTTGCAAGATGCTATCAAAGTCACTCCAACTCAAACCAAACTGATTTCTCACCGAGTCTCTTGCCAGACTTCCGTTTTTATAACACGAGAGTGACATATAGTCTCCCGTGGGACTGCCAAAAACATGGGACTGACCGCTGGGATCAAAACTGGGTTGACTCATGTATGCAAATACTGTATCACTGGTTCCGAGCGAAATACCAATACTTCCCGGAGAAACCAAGCCCAGCCCAACCAAACTACTGGGATTATCTCCTGTGCCTGGAGCGATGGCGCAGGCGGGATTAAAACCGTAGCGCTGCACAAAGTACGGACTGATTAGTCCAATCAATTGATCAGAAGGGGTGATGGGCAGCAATTTAAGGGCAAGACCCGGTGCTGTGGCATCAAGAGCTTTGTGGCTCCAATTTTTTCGTCGGATATCCATTAAATTCATTCCCGAACCATCTCCAGGGTCGATGGCAGCTATTTTTCCGATTAATAGACTGGGTATAAAACTTGAGACCAGACAGATAAAGGCGGTCTTTTGGTAGGCCTGAGGGTCTACTTTGTAAAACTTGCGGATTTGCGGTCCAGTGAAGCGCTCAAAGGCTTCAGAACCAGTCAATTCGCAAACTTGTGCTGGGCCTCCCAAACTGTCACTGATTTCTCGGCATTCCTCGCTCGCGCTGCTATCCATCCAAATAGGTGAGCTGTTGCGGGAATAAATTGATTTGATCTGACTGGCCAAGCTTTCTGTACTTCGCAAAGCAGCCAATACGCGAGGGGCCGACTCATTGAGGTAAACAGAACCATGCTGTTGGCCTGAGACAGCAACGGCAGCTATCTCGTGTAAATCAATTCCTTCTGTACGCATCTGTTGAAGCAGGGCATCTAGTGCTTCTACCCACACTTGGGGAGGAGTATGCGCTACACCCCCGAGATTAGGTATTACACCATTGCGTATTCCGTAGTTAGGAAAATGAGCATCGAAATTTAAAGAGCTTTCATACACTAAACGGCTAGATGAATCTTTTTCAACCTCAATTATGCTTGCACTCAAGCTTTGAGTTGAACTGTCTAGGCCTAAAAATTTTGCACCCATTAAAAATCCCTTCCCCTATCCTTCAAATGTAACTGGCAAAAGCCTCCTGAAGGATGTTCTAAGCAAGAAGGCTGAGAATCATCTTGGAAAAAAGCCACCTGCAAGCTAAAATTTCCCGCACTAAGGTGGACGTAGCTCAGTTGGTAGAGCAGCGGATTGTGGTTCCGCAGGCCGCGGGTTCAAGCCCCGTCGTTCACCCCATTTTTTTTATTACTTCGCAGCAAGCTTCTCATTTCTCTCGTCCTCACAACCAAGCAAAATCACTTTCGATGCCTCTAGTGTTACTCCAGATTGATCTCATGGGCTTGTTAATCCTTTGCAATTGAAAACCAAACGCTCTTTTCTATATTGGGCTGACTTTTTTGAGAAAATAATGAATCCTTCGGAAGGCAATTTCCCGAAATGAAACGTGATAACGGTTGGCGCATTATTCTTGTTCTCCTAGTTGTGATTTTTTCCGGCTGGAGTCTAATTCCTAGTATTCGAGTGTTCTCCCAGGCCAACGAGCCTGAAAAGCCTTTAAAGGATCGAGCACGCGAAGTATTCAAACGCAGCAATCCAAAGGTTGCCAATAAAGCGATCAATCTAGGTTTGGATTTGGCCGGCGGAACCCACATCATCGTTGAAGTGATGAAGGATCAGGTTCCCGAAGATCAGCGCCATGATGTACTCGATCGCTCCTTAGAAATCGTACGAAACCGAGTCGATCAATACGGTTTGTCTGAACCTGTCATCACCAAATCGGGTGATAACAAAATTGTTGCCGACTTAGCGGGTCTCGATGCGGAGGATTCGCGCCGTCTAATTGGAGCCACTGCCTTACTTGAATTCAAGCTTGTGGTTGAGGCAGATCAATTCTCTCCCGTTCTAAAAAAGTTGGATGATTATTTAAGCCGAAAAAAAACCAATCTGAATGGAGCAGGGTCGAATGATTCGCTTTCCGCTGTAGAAAGTGTCTTTGGAAGAGTTGTCGAAGACTCTAATGCTTCAGCTAAAGATAGTGCTGACATGGTTATGGGTGATAGTTCGGCACTAGTCTCTGATAGCACAAGCGATACAGTTGCCGCTGCTAAAACCGAGCAGGACAGCGCCATGGACGATTTTATTGCTTCCAAACCCTTCTCGGCTAAATTGATGCAAGTCGGTAGTGACGTTGGGGTACGTGAGAAGGACTATGAACAACTCAGAAATCTCTTAGAGACCCCTGAACTGCGTAAACAGATTCCTCCGACCTTGCAATTCTTATGGAGCCGCGAAGTAGAAGCAGTTGGTACTGAAAAGGTTCGCCGACTGTATCTCTTGAAACGTCGCCCCGAAATGACAGGCAAATATATTCAGGATGCCACTTTTAATCGAGTCTCTGGAGGAATCAATGCTGGTGATGTTGAAGTGGAACTGTCATTCAAAGGTTTAGGG
>JBBQAD010000157.1:0-7918 GCA_038315885.1 Fibrobacteria bacterium
GTGAGGGGTGAGGTATACATTCAATCCGAACGGCAGTCAATGATACAAGAAGCGGTGCCCAAGGGTGAAATAGTCTTGGGTTATGAATTGCATCACAGCTTAAAATTAAATCCTGGCGATCGGGTGCAGTTGATGGGTAAAGATTTTACGGTAAAAAAATGCTATCCGCAGCGCGGTAATAAGGATGATATCAGTGCCTGGATAGATTTGAGTTTGGCACAAGAGATGTTAGCAAAGCCTGGGCAAATCAACTCGATTTTAGCTTTGGAATGCGGCTGCTCTCCGAGTGTACTGGCGCATATTCGAGAAGAGGTAGAATCGATTTTACCCGGTACACGGGTGGTCGAGTTTGCTACTAAAGCCTTGGCCCGAGCCGAGGCGCGCAATCAGGCTACGCAGACTGTGAAAGTCGCTCTTGAAACCGAACTGAAAAAAAGAGAATCGCTTCAATCTGAACGAGAGCGATTCAGTGCTAACTTGATGCCCATTATTCTCATTTTAGGCGTGGCTTCTGTTGCATTTTTTACACTGCAAAATGCCCGCAGCCGCTATTCAGAATTGGGAATATTAAACGCATTAGGATTCAAAAGCTCGCGTATCTTAAGTCTTTTGCTGGGCCGAGCCGTTCTGGCTGCCCTTCTCGGTTCTGTGCTGGGTCTAGTTGGAGTATTACTCTTTATTTATTTGTGGTCTCATTCCCAAGGACTCAGTTTCTTACCCGCAATCAATCTGAAAGAATTGTTTATCTGCTTTATTGCTGCTCCAATTCTGGCAGCATTGTCTGCCTGGTTACCTGCACAGTCAGCAGCTCAGCGCGATGCTGCGGAGGTGTTACGTGAAAATTGAATCGGACAAAGCCCTGCAATTTGTTGGAGTCGGAAAGAAGTATATCACCAGGGATAGGACCAGTCGCGGACCTGCACAGAATCAAGACGGCACTCAATCTGGAGTTGTCAAGGCATTAATAGATATCAATTTTAGCTTGGACGCGGGAGAATTCGTCGCATTGCAGGGACCCAGTGGCTGTGGTAAAACAAGTTTATTGCTAATTGCCGGTTTGCTGCTCCAGCCGAGTCAAGGAGAAATCCATTTTTTCGGCCAAGATCTATATCGATTAAGTAAACAAAAGCAAGCTCAGATTAGAGCGTCCCAAATCGGATTTGTATTTCAACAATTCCATTTGATACCCTATTTAAGTGCCTGGGAAAATGTGCAGGTGGCGATTTCAGAAGAGCATCTACGAACCAACAATTTAGCCCTATCCAAACAAAGAGTGTTGGAATTACTCCAGCGATTAAAAGTGGATAATCGCAGTGATCATCTGCCCTCGCAATTAAGTATTGGTGAAAGGCAAAGAGTCGCTTTGGCAAGAGCGCTTATCAATAAGCCCAAGCTTTTGTTGGCTGATGAAGCAACCGGTAACTTGGATAATGAAAGTGCGGCAATAGTATTGGACGTTTTAGAAGAACAATCTAAGGTCGGCGTAAGTGTTCTAATGGCGACTCATGACGCCAAGAGCGCTGAAAGGGCAGGACGTATTGTGCGCATGCAAGCCGGAAGAATAGTTACATCAGTCTAACACAATATTTAGCAAGCGACCCCGAGTTTCATAACTTCGCAAAGCGGGATATGCCAGGGATTGTATCAATATAAAGGGGCTGTGTAGGGCTTGAGATGCCATGAAAATACCACTTGTCCCAACTGGAGATTTTGCATACAATCCTTTTAATAATTCTTTCTCAAAAGTATCCCTTTGGTAATCCCTTCCCTGGTCTCCCACACCCGAACCGCCGACAGAATATTCATAGGCTCCGACATCTAAAACGCCGCTCTTAGGTCTTGCTTCTTTGGCAAGAGGATGTACATACTGGTATATGGGCACTAAGGAAAGACCGTTTCCCGTTCCGGGGTCGCTTCCCGCATTGATGGCTTCAACCCCTGCTACAAGATGATAGTCATAGTGTGACATATCTTTTAGCCAATTCGATTGCCCTTTTAGGTTATTTTTTTGAGTAACAGTTCCTCCGAAGCTGGTTCCAGACCCGATTAATAAATTATTGGTCGCAAATGCAGTTGCGCCTCCGGCAATAGAAACAAAGGTTCCGCCGCTTCTATCATTCACTAAGGTGTTATTAATTAAATAAATGGTTTTTCCGGGATTACTCAAACCTTCTGCTCCATAGATAACCATGGAGCTATTGTCGCTGTTGGGTCCTTGTTGCAAAAGATTGCCAATTAATACGGAATTGCCGCCATTGGGCAAGTCCACAGTGTAACTCCCTGTTCCTGCTGATTCGTTCATAAAGCGATTATAACGCAGTATATTTACTTTGGCCCGGCTCTTCACTTCATGTCCGATTTTAGCGCCATGGCTGTAGCAGTAGTCCATAATCAGGCTGTCTCCATGACTGATATACAGATTATGTGTGTATCCATCGCCTTTTCCGTTTCCAGAAAATTCGGTATTTGAAATTTTAATGGCGCCTTCGCCGCCTAAAATTCCATTCTGGTTATCATGAAAGAAGCAATGGCGAATATTCAGGTTTTTTCCATCAGCCCGAATTCCGGCTCCATTTTCATCGTCTACTTTGGCTCCACTAAATTCAATATTTTCAATGGTGATATTATTTCCTGCAGTAACCCAAATAGCCTTTCCGTTGGATATATTTTCAGGCCCTTTCATGTGCGCAAACTTAGCGACGCCCCGAAGCGTGATTTTGTCTGTACTCCAGATACAGGCTTCAGTATAGGTGCCGACATCAATTAAAACCGTATCTCCTTCGAATACGGCATTAATGGCTTTACATGGGCTACTAAAAGTCTTTCCTTTGCCTACGAGCAGAGTTTTTGCATAGGGAAATTGAATGGATAAACAAAAGCCTAGAACTACACTGGCCAAGGCAATGATATTCAGTCCATTTTTTCGAATTGTTCTCATGGCGACTCCTTCTTCTGTCTCATTGGCCTGGCTAACAAAAGCTTTCTGCTTAGTTTAACATAAATACTTTGGTCTCTCTCCTTCTTTTTAAGCCAAAAATCAGGTTATAAATGAAAAAAAGGACTATGGAATTGGCATTCTTCTATGCCACTTCCGATTACCACTGCCCCCTAAATTCTCCTGTCGCTCGAAATCGCAAAGGGCTGCCATTGATTTCTTCCCGGATTTCCCGTCCAAAAAAGTGCTGTGTCCCAAAGCGAATTGTTACACCCTGAGCGAGTTGCTGGTCTAGAAAAAGATGGTTTTCCCAATGTTCCGGAATGGAGAATTCAGAACCATAGGAACGGTTTATCTTGGCTCCAATTCGTTGTACAATCAGTGTAACTCGTAGTTCACTGGGAAAATTGAAATCGATTCCAACAGCCGACCACCAGGGGCTGGGTTCACGCTCAAGATTTTGAGACTCATCATTCCAATAGTGTCTTAAACCGCTGCGAATGAAAACAGTTCCCATAGAGAAAAGAGAATGGCTAAGCACTGATTCGAGACGAGAATGATACTGAAATTCTCCCATTGCTTCATAGTGGCCTTCGCGAATCTGTAAGCCTTGCTGGGTGGAGTGAACTGTATCCAGGTAAAACACAGGAGTTTGTGTCTCTGCTGCTGTCGAAGCTTCAAAGTTCAAAGACCAAGACTGATTGTGTAGTCTGCTTTGAAAACCCAGTGCAGCACCCCAGGGCGCACCAGGGATAGTGAATTCTCCGTTTTGGACTAGTTCAGCTCCAGGCAGTAGTGCCGAAGATAAAGGAGAAGATAAAGATGCCGTTTCCTGGCTATGCCTAAATTGTGCTTCTCTATCTGCATACTGAAACATTCCATAAGGAAATACAGTTAAAAATGACATATTTCTTTCCAGACCAATTTTTTCTTGTAAAATCCACGATGGTCCTTGGGATGCTACACTTCCCTGCGCTTTCCAAATCCAAAGGGAATCTTCATCCCATGATTCAATGTGATGGTCCATATGAAGCGGGTAGGAACGAGTAGTTGCATTATCAAAAAGACGGGAAGATTCCAACCATTCATTTTGATAGCCAATCTGAGCGTTCCAGAAGTATGCTGCTTGATCGCTGTGGCTTTCGTCAGAAAACAAGAAACGGTAGGCGTTGCGAGTCCAAGAATAATCTCGCGGCTCTTGGAGAGGTGATTTCATTTGCTCTTGTTCAATTTCCAGGGCCGAATGCTTTCCATTCTGTACATGGATTTGCCAGTTCCGGGTAACAAATGGGTATTCGAGCCCGCTTTGCGGAGAGCTGAGCCAACGCCAACCACTGTAATAGCGCAGCCCGAGCAGTGATTGGCGGTGTGCCAGAGTCATTTCAAAACCCAATGTACTCATATTAGGTTGATTTTCTCCAAACCAGTTCCACTCAGGTGCATCGATAGGGTTTTCAGAAGTAGCAAGTGCCTCTCTCCAGGGATAACTCGTCGATAGATGCAGATCGTTTTGATAAAAGAGAGCTGCGGCGGAAAAGGCTCGATAGGTCCAGGCTCCATTGAGTGCTGAAAAGGGAGTGTGATTATTATGAGGACTACCCGCCTTTAATTCTTGCAAATGGGAATCTCCCACTTCATTCCCTAATTGTATCAATACATGTTTACTAGGAGCCTCATGATTAGAAGGAAAAAGAAAACCCTCTTCATTGAGTGCATCGTTCGGCCAAATGAATTTTGTCTCCAAACCGGGGTTAAATAAAAACACTTTTCCTAATCGACGTTGAGTGCTGCCGTTTAATAGAAAGGCATCTTCGGGTCTTAGCAGACGCTCTTGCATGGTGGGAGACTCTGACCAAAGTGCGCCTTTGACCGAGGAAAAGGGATCGAAAAAAAATTCTTGTTGAAAATTTGGGTGTAGCTCAGTTTGAAAATCGGTTTGTGTATTATTATAGAAATTATTTTGACAATATATCACTTGAGCCAGACAGAGAGATAACCCAGTAATTAAATAAATTATAAATCCCATGTGATTCCCAAGCCGGTCGAAAGAAGATGAGTAAATTTGGGTTCACTCCAAATCATATTCCAACGGCTGTTTAAGGCCAGCGAATAACGATCTTTGAGCGGAATTTTCCAATTTAGTGAAAAAAAATGTCCGAATTCGGATTCATTATCGGATAATAAATACATTTCATTTTCGTAGTGACCCTCACCGCGAATTAGGCTTAATAGAAAGCCGATGCCTGGTCTAGGCAAGCATACCTTGAGGGGATGCGGCATGTTTAGGGCTTTTGGTAAATCATAGATCAGTCCCGCCCCGCCTTGTCCTAAATGCACCTGTGACTTAGGGGCCTCTCCCATTAACAGCGCATATTGAATCCATCCTAGAGCCAAAAAGTTACCGTAGTAAGAACTTATGAGATTGGCCTCAATCTGAGGTGAGGCTTGAAATTGGTCTTCTAAATTCCCCTGTAAGATGGTGGCTCCACCCAAGATTGAAAGGTCTAGTTTATTCCACAATGCAAACTGGGACGGTGCTGAAGGGGTTGGAACAGCTGAAAATATCAACAAAGCAATAATAAATATTTTTTTACCAAATCTCGATGTATCATTATTCATAGCTTGATTTTGACTTCATTAAACCTGTATTAGTCTGGCTGCAAAAAAACCGTCGCAATCCTGTTCGCCGGGATAGACATGTAAACATCCCTCCCGAATATATTTTGAGGGAATAAATTTTTCAGCAGGGTCGAGCTTCCAGTTTGATCTGTTTTGTAAGAAAGAATTAACCACCTGGTTGGTCTCTTCTGGCTCAGGACTACAGGTTGCATACACAATCACCGCCCCTGCCGCTGCCGTTGTGGCTGCATGGAATAACAATTGACTCTGTATACGTCCCATATTTTTAAGATCGCCCTCACTGTGACTCCAGCGCGCTTCGGGTCTGCGGGATAGCACGCCTAAATTACTACAGGGGGCATCAATCAAAATGCTCTGAAACCTGGGTTTAAAGGGTAGATTCGTCTTTTCTTGGCCATGAGAGCGTGCAGCATCACTAACCAAGGGTAGTAAATGGCGATGACCTAAACGCCCTCGTGCATCGTGTATTCGTCTCAAGCGAAGAAAGGAACTATCGCTACAAACTATCTTGGCACCCGGATTTTGTTCTAATAGTGCAGCAGACTTCCCACCGGGAGCCGCACAAAGATCGAGAAGCGGGCTTTGATTCTTCCAGTGTAACAGTGCGCAGACTAAATGAGAAGCCGGATCTTGAAAAGAGAAAAGGCCTTTAGAAAAACATTCTGAGCGAAGTGCTAAATCAGAGCTTGAAATTAGGCGATAGTGAAAGGGAAAATCAGGATGAGGTTCTACCTCTATTCCGGCATTTTGTAGCAGGGATAAAATTTCTTGGCTTTCTGCCTTCGCAACATTTAGACGTACCCAATTCCCAGGTACTTCATTATTTTTTTGTAACAGAGTGCTGCATTGTTCTATACCTAGACGGGCAATCCAACGTTCCACCATCCAGAGGGGATGGGAATATCGGATGGCCAAATCAGGAGCCTTTTTCCCTTTTGGAAAAGCAAGCTCTCGCGAGCTGGCTTTTTTTAAGACTGCATTTAAAAAACCGGATTGGCGTTTTAAGCCTTGCTCTTTGGCGATTTCAACACAAGTGTTTACAATCGCAAAAGCAGGAACTTGATCCAAAAAATATAACTGATATAATCCCAAGCGAAATAAGATGATCAATTCCGTTTCTTTAGGAAATCGTTCAACCAAGGTTCGCAAGTTATAATCGAGCAGCGACTGATTGCGTAGGACACCGTAACAGATTTCGTGAATCAAGGCTATATCACGAGAATCACGCGAATTATTTTGACTGCGGGGACCATCGCCTTCTTGAAGAGAGCTTGTAAATAGATCTTTCAAAAATCCCTGACCCTGATAATAGGCCATCAGAGTCTGATAAACTTTCCTTCGCGATTCTATACCTTGTACAGATGACATACTTACAACAATTTGCTTGGAAGTGAATCTCTTAAGCCATTGATCCAGTCAATGCCGCTGACCGCTGCTTTGCCCTCGGTTTGTACCAGCAAGAGTTTCAGGAAATCATCACCGCAGCGTATCACAGGAAAGCGTTCTGAATCGAGAGCTAGATCACCCGGTGCAAACGGAGTTTGCTGAAATTGAGGAATTTTTAAGGAAGCCTCCTCAGTAGGCATCCAAGCGGCCTTTCGAATTTTTAAAATTTTTCCATCGGGAAGAGTCGTATAACAACCAGGAAACATCGAAAAAGCCCGAATTCTGTTATGTATCTCTTTACCACTTTGGTGCCAGTTGATCTGCCCATCTTCCTTTTTCAATTTAGGGGCCGGAGAGCTTAAAGTATGATTCTGGGGAAGGGTTTGTATTTCTCCTTTTTCCAATTTATCCAGGGTTTCCAAAAGTACGCTTGCTCCTATAAAACGCATTTTCTCGTAGACTTCAGACACGGATTCATCAAATTCGATTTTTACTTCACGCTGTGCTAAGATGGCACCATGATCCATCTTTTCATCTAGTTGAAAGATTGTAACACCGGTGATGGTTTCTCCCTTGGCAATGGCCCATTGTATGGGAGCAGCCCCCCGATACTTAGGCAGCAGGGAACCGTGCACATTGATAGCCCCATACTTACAGTGGGCAAACAGAGCCTTAGGCAAGATGGAGAAGGCCACGACTACCAAAATATCCGCCTTTGCCGAAGCAATTATGGACTCAAATTCAGGGCTTCTAACCGACTCAGGCTGGTGTATGGGTAAGCCCAAAGCAATAGCACACTCCTTCACAGGCGATGCTGTCAACTTTTGACCCCGACCTTTGGGCCGATCGGGCTGCGTCACAACCAGTGTAACATCGTGCTGACTGTTATGCAATGATTCTAGACTAGGAACCGCAAAATCCGGTGTTCCCATAAAAACAATTCTCATCTACTTTATC
>JBBQAD010000368.1:0-4179 GCA_038315885.1 Fibrobacteria bacterium
ACCCTTTGGCTTTACTGTCAAGCAGGTTACACCGAATAATGGCACTTTGGAAGGCAAGGTCAATCCAGATATCTCTCACAGCGTTGTCAATGCAACGGCTTCAGTATCACTGGGAGGTGAAACCCGTGAGTCACAAATACAATTGGTGGGAGCCTATATTCCAGTGGTTCGTGCCATCGCCAGGGATGTAAACAAAGATGGCAAAGCTGATAGAATTGAAATAGAATTCAAATCTTTGCTTCCCCGCCTGCCGGGTAAAATTGATAGCGTTTATTGGAATGAAGCCATCGTTGCTAAATCGCAATCGGCCGCCTCCAGTCAAATCAAATTTATGCTCACTTTAAATCGACTCGACTCGAGCCGGGTTCAGCTCGATTTTTCAGACATGCCCTTTGGCCTGGGATTGAGTGCCCCCGGAAGCGGCTCACTCTCACCTTACTTGATTCTGCCAAGTGATGCAATTTTTGCTGGGCAACGTCCCCTGCTCGAAGATGGAGTTAATCCTGTACTGCTTCATGCCATCAAACATCCTTCTGATCTAAGTGTAATCTACCGAAATGGTGAAAAAATGCATGCCCCCGACACCCTGGAATTACTGATCTCCGAAGCCTTATTCACTGACTCGTCTGCTTCTACAAAAACCTGGTCTTCTTTTGTGCGCTTTTCAAATTCCTGCAGAGATACATCGAATTCAATGGCCATCTCCGTGTCGGAACCCCCCACCACCAGTGCCGATGGCCTCAGCTGGAGACTGGTTTTGGATTCTGTATCAAATGCGCCCCTGGTCGACAATTGCATATTCTTAAGCGGAAATTCGGCCTACAATGACGCAGCCCATAACAGACCTTATGCAAGACCTGTTACACTCGAAGGAAAAGATCGCCGTCGTGTGGTACAATTTATGGGCGGCTATCCTCCAGTAGCCGGGTTAAGTGCCAATGATCCTCGCTTTACCCTTATCAACAGTGAAAACCGCAAAGACAGTGAAGGCCGTTGGGCTACCATGGATGATAACCGCCAATGGTTTGTTCCTTGGATTCCCCCCGCTGGTTTTGATGACCAGGGCAAAGTGATACAAAATTATGTGCCACGCGATCCCAATGAGGCCAGTATCGGTTCTGAAAATCGAGAAGCCATCGCACTGCCTCAAAACCTCAGCACCTTGCAGGTCATTTCAAACCGCAAATATGTTGCTCGCATCAGTATCTATGATAACTTGGGAAACTTTGTGAAATCCTTTGACCAGGCCTTCGGCTATCGTGGAGAACTGGACAATCCGGCGCGACTCTCTCCCAATGGAATGGTCAGCTTTCTAGTTTGGGATTTGCGTGACTATCGCGGTGTTCCCGTGGCGCAGGGAGTCTTTGTATGGAAAGTCATCTTCGACTTTCCCGATGGAAACAAGAGTGAACTTAAATTGGCCAAGACAGGAGTTGTGACGAGAAACTGATTAGCGTTCTGGCCGGTTTTTTAGCCTATCGCTGCCTTGGTCTGCCTGCTCTAAACCAGATCACAGGCTTCGGCTGGCATCCAATGGGCAGCTTTATTGTTCCACTTCACATTACAGCCGATGGGGTTGGTGAGTTTTACAGTCGGCTCTTCTCCCGCAGTTAGGGAGGCAAGAGCATTTTCCAAATCATTAACCTTCATAATTGTGGTATCACGGGGTGTATCGACTCCGCGACCAGTATAACGCAATTTACGTTCTTGATCGAATACATAAAAATGGGGAGTGCGCAAGGCTCCGTAACTCAAGGCAGCAGATTGAGATTCATCATGCAAATAAAGCCAGGGAAATTTTTTCTCTTCCATCCGGATCACCATATGCGCAAAATCATCATCGGGATAGGTATTTTGACTATTGGAATTAATCGCTACAAAAGCGACACCCTTAGGAGCAAATTTTTCGACAGTTTTTCGGGTGACTTCATCGGAACCCGTTACATATGGACAATGATTACATGTAAAAAAAACGACCAGAAAGGGCTCCTGAAAATCCTTTAAGGAATAAGATTTCCCATTGGTGGCTGGTAAGGTAAAATCGGGTGCTTTCGCCTCGAGTGCAAGAGTAAAGGACATGTATGCTCCCTTGTGACCTTGTTTTGATGAAGTGATACTGTGATAGGCTTAAAACTTGTTCACTGATTGGTTTGACATCCTTGAACTATTTTTCGAGGATGCCTGATTGAATAGAATTTAGAATTTTGAATAGGTTGATTTTTCATAATTTCCTGCACAAAAGCCACCTAAGCTCCTTATTCTCTAATTTTTCGCAATTTGCACTCATTTTTTGTCATTATCTAAATTTTGAAATTCCGCTTTTGTCGTTAATATGGGCTTTCTTCTTTTCTCAACTCTTTAAGATTACGATATCAAGTCCGGGAGTCCTGTGTCTCTTTTTGGCAACTTGGCTCGTCTATACGGTCGATCATTTGCTTGATTCCCACACCCATTTCACTTCCGGTTTCAAAATTTCAGGAGGAAAAAAAGCGAGGCATACATTTTATCAAAAATATTTTACTGCTTTTTCAAGCGCCATTTTGATTGGCACTCTATTGGGAATTTATTTCGCACTCCAATTGGATCAGGTGACATCAATTTCCGGTCTTGGGCTAAGTATATTTTGTTTGTTATACTTGCTTTGTCATCATTATTTCGGAAAAAAAATATGGATGGTTTTTCTGAAAGACTTGTGGGTGAGCCTCGCATTTAGCGCCGCCTGTGGAATACCCATTATCTCCCAAATGAGAGACCAGATTTGGGTCTGGGTATGCTCGGTTGCCATGTTAACAATCGCCAGCCTATGCGGCTGTATATTAATTGGTCTTATTGAAGCGAAAACCGATGCCGAGGAGGGCCAACGAACCTTGTTTACAGTTTATCCAAGGATGCACGCCCTCCTGCCTTCCTTAATCTTGGTAGCCCTAACCTTGAGTCTGCTTTCCGCTAAAGGATTTGACTTCGCTCAGGCTGGGCAGATTGCCTACGCCACCTCACTTAGTCTTCTGCTGTTGTTTTTTCTTTCGCTACAAAAAAGTCGCAGCCGTATCAGCTTACATCGCTTTGCTGCCGATGCCTTTTTGGCGACTCCCCTATTATGGATACTGAATTGGCAACTCGAACGATTGATACACTAAAATTTTGCATTTGATTGCAAAGCGAAAATTTTCAGTGCAGTATCCAAGGTCGCAGGGTTCAAAAGTGAATCGGGTCTTTCAAGTTTTTCAAGATTCAACCAGTGATTGTAATCTTGAGAATGAATGGGTTCCCGCCGCAACGATGTGCCATTAAATTCCGCTAGACCGCGCAAAAATTCAGTCCAGGAAACTTCGCCTGGATTCACATGCAGGACGAATTTTTCTATTCCCGTATACTCTTTCCGATGTAATACTCCCAAATGGGTCAATGCTGCTTCAGCAATATCAAAGGCGCCAGGTTCTAAATCAATTTCTTCATTCAGTTTCTCCACATCTGTATGTTCCTCATCTCCCTTTTTCAGACGGATTAAATTGGAGAGAAATAATAGACAATTCAATACCAGTTTTTGAAAAGTCAATGAAACCGTATCCGAACTTTCTGATGCGCCTGAGCGAGAATGCCTCCTCTGGAAACTGAGGCCTGTGGCAGCTCCAAAGAGTATCAATAACCAACCTAAATAAATAAGCAGTACGGATAATGGAATTACTGCCATGGAGCCATAAAGAGTAGAATAACGTTTAAATATCATGGCTTGAAAGCGTACTGCCGGAATATAAACAATGATTAAACAGAGCAATGAAAGCGAGGCGGCCACCACAGCTGAACTGATGTTAACCCTTGTATAGGGCATCAGCCAGTTCAAGAGAAATAAATTGAGCCAGACTCCGCCTAGCAACACCATAAAAGCGCCACTCCAGCGCATCGACTCGCTGATCAGGGAAAATTGACTTAAGCTTTCCAGCCCTGTAAGAGCATGCCTAAACCATAAAATTCCGCTGGATAAGCTGACTAAAAAGAGTACCAAAAGAATTAAAAAGGGAGTATAAACCAGGCCTTGGCGAATCCAACTTCGATGTCTCCTGACACCCCATACGAGATTAAGTGACTTTTCGACATTTCCCATAGCAATTATAAAAGACACTAGCAGTGTTAACGAACCCATGGCGCCTAGTGTCTTGAAATCAATTTGCTGCGCACGAT
>JBBQAD010000210.1:0-6560 GCA_038315885.1 Fibrobacteria bacterium
AGGCGTCGATGGACTTTTTCACGTTTCCGATATGTCTTGGACTCGAAAAATCAATCATCCTTCCGAAGTATTGAAAAAAGGAGATCGGGTGGAAGCGGTTGTATTGGCAGTCGATAAAGAAAAACGCCGTATTTCCCTCTCGATGAAACATTTGCTGGATGATCCATGGGAAACCGTGGGAGAAAACTTTCCTGTTGGTTCCAGCGTAAAAGGAAAAATCATTCGTCTTCTAGATAGAGGTGTTATACTGGAACTAGCCGGTACTATCGAAGGCTTTATTCCCACTCCTAAACTCACCACTGAACCCTTGAAGAATCCTGCCGATGCTTTCAAGGTCGGTGATGAATTGCCTGCGGCAGTGATGGAATTGGATGCGAGCAATCGAAAGATCAACCTCAGCGTCGTCGATCATTTCAAGAATAAAGAAGATGCAGAATGGAAGAGTTACCTAGCCGCCCATCCCATTCCGACAACCACAATTGGTGATGTTGTAAAAATTGAAGGTGAGTAGAATTTCGAACTAGAAATCAGCTTAATTTCATTGTATTCTATCTCAAAGGCCTCCTACCCGGGGGCCTTTTTTCATTTGGTTTTGTTTGCTTTCACAGAACCGGTAATAATTGTATTTGAAAGTCTGGCAAAAAGGAGACCTTAATGATAGATGCTAGCGTAAAAAATCTCCCTGGCTTAATGCGATATGTTATTAAAAACTTTGATTTCCCATGTGCATTAGCCTTTAAATCGCAGGATCGCTGGTTTAAAATCAGCACCCAAACTATGGGCGATTCGGTGCTGCGCATTGCAGCGGCTTTACGAAAAATGGGACTTAAAGCCGGCGATAAAGTAGCGATTGTCTCCGAATCTACGCCGAAGTGGCTGATGATGGATATGGGAATTCTCTGCGCAGGCGGGGTTAGTGTACCCATGTTTAACAATATTTCCCCAGATAACTTGCGATATCAGTTAGAAGATTCGGATACAAAATTTCTCTTTCTGGGAACCGCACAAGAGCACAGTGTTATGGAGTCTATGACTGGCCGCATGCAAGGGGTTATTTGCGGGGAAGCCGTAAATGATGGGAAAACTGTTTATTTCGAAGATTTTCTGACTCAAGGTAAAGCAGCACTCTTACAGGATAATCTCAATTTTGACGACATTGCCGACGCCATCCCCGAGAATGAATTAGCGACCATTATCTATACATCCGGTAGCACAGGTACACCTAAAGGAGTCGAGTTAAGTCACAAAAATTTAATTTCGCAAGTATCAGGAGCAGCCGAACGCTTTTCCCTTGATCCCTTAACAGACAAAATTCTCAGTTGTCTTCCCCTTGCCCATATTTTTCAACGCATGGTGAGTTACTTCTATCTCTCTACTGGTACATCAATTTTTTTCAGCCCAGATGTAAAACAATTGGGAGATGATTTACGCGAATTAAAACCAACAGTGTTAACAGTCGTTCCGCGTTTATTGGAAAAAGTCTTCGCAAAAGTGAAAGCCAAGGTGGAAGTTGAACCAGGCATAAAAGGAAAACTCGCCCGTTTTGCCTTTCAGCGAGCCCAGGAGAAAAACTGTGAGGAATCGAATACCCTTTTAGATACAGCCTTGGATGCCATAGTCTATGGTAAAATGAGACAAGCTCTAGGCGGCAAACTTCGTTTGGTTATTTCAGGTGGCTCAGCCCTTTCACCAAAACTCGCCAACTACTTTATCAATATCGGTATCCCCATTTATGAAGGCTATGGTTTAACTGAGGCTTCGCCAGTAATTGGAGTGAACTATCCCGGCTATCGAAAAGTCGGTACAATTGGTCACGCCTTTCCGGGTGTCGATGTACGGGTGGCTGATGATGGGGAGATATTAGCGCAGGGGCCTAATATCATGCGCGGTTACCACAAAAAAGAGGCCGAAACCAAACAGATGATCGATGCCAATGGATGGTTACATACCGGAGATTTGGGACACATCGATAGTGAAGGCTTCATTAAAATTACCGGACGAAAAAAAGAACTGTTTAAAACCGCAACAGGAAAATATGTCGCCCCGGTACCAATAGAATTCTCCTTGGCTGATAACAAACTTATTGATATGGCTATGGTTATTGCCGAGGGTAAGAAATTTGCCTCAGCATTGGTCTTTGCTGACTTTGAAAATCTCAAGACCTTTAAGGCCGAACGGGGTTTTGCAGCTCAGAGCGATGCAGCCTATCTTGAAAGCGAAGATGCCAAGAATGTCGTACAGGAGCAGATCGATCAGGTGAATCTAAAGCTTAATCATTGGGAGCAAATTCGCCGCTTCTGTCTAGTGAAACAACCCCTTACGGTCGAAGGGGGACAGCTCACCCCCAGTATGAAAATCCGCCGCCATATTGTTGAAAAGATGTACAAGGCCGATATCGAAGCCATGTATGCGGAAGAATAGCCCTAGGTTTGCATTAAAAAATATGGCGAGACAGGTTGAAACCTCGTCGAAGTCTACATTAAATGATATGATAATAGGCTAAAGAGCTAGACAGCTTTTTAGGAACCTGTTGGAATTTGGTTTTTGTTAAGAAGTGCAAAATATCCGACAGTAATTCCTTAGTGAAAAGCTTCTGCCAAGATTTTTGACAGATGCGATAGTCGTGAGGGGTGAACAAGCCCCTTCAGGGAGGATGCGATGCAAGATAATCTCAGCAATGTAACTCAGACTAAATCGAGTTCGGGTGTAACAAAAGCTACGACGCCAAAACCCATCCGATATGCAGCCGTATTTGGTAGCGGAATCATGGGTTCCCAAATTGCGGCCCATCTCGCCGGTTGCGGTATCCGGGTTTTGCTTCTGGATATCCCGTCTGAAGGGAAAAACCGCAATGCGATTTCTCAAAAGGGTCTGGATGGATTACGCAAAATCAAGCCCTCTCCACTGTATACATCAAATGTGCTGAATCTGATACAAGTAGGCAATACCGAAGATGATCTCGAAGCAGCTGGTAAGTGCGATTGGGTCATTGAAGCGATAATCGAACAGACAAAACCCAAACTGGAACTTTTTGCAAAATTAAACAAAGTAGCTGGGCCTGATACCATTATATCGACCAATACTTCGGGAATCCCCTTAAAAATTCTGGCTCAGAACTTTTCCTCCTCGCAAAGCGAACGCTTTATTGGAACGCATTTTTTTAATCCCCCTCGCTATTTGCGCTTGGTTGAACTTATTGCGGGGCCTAAAACCAGCGATGAAACAATTGCTCGCATGAGGCATACCATAGAAGTTGTGCTAGGTAAAACAGCGGTTAGTGCGTTGGATAGCCCGGCTTTTATCGCCAATCGCATAGGTGTACAAGCCATGGTGTTAACATTACAGATTGCCGATGAAATGGGATTAAGCGTAGAAGAGGTAGATGCCTTAACTGGGCCTCTTCTAGGTCGGCCCAAAACCGGAACCTTCAAACTCGCCGACTTGGTAGGTCTGGATACCTTGGTACATATCATTCACAACTTAGCAGAATCTTTTCCCACCGAAAAATTTCCCGTGCATTCCGTGTTACAAAAACTAATTGATGCCAAACAACTGGGCCGAAAAACCGGCGCGGGTTTTTATAAGAAAGTAAAGGAGGGTTTTGAATCCATCGATTTAAAATCGGGGGAATACAAACCATCAGGCAAGGCTCGTTTTGAAGAGCTGAAAAGTGTTATCAAAGAAGAGAACATTGCGAAAAAATTGAAGGCCCTGTTTGCGGCCAAGGGTCGCGGAGCCGATGCTGCTAAAGCCATTTTAGCCGGCAGTATTGCCTATGCCCTAAAGGTCGGCCCCAGTGTGGCAAAGGATTTTGTGGCAGTCGATACCGCGATGGAACTGGGATTTGGGTGGGAAATGGGCCCGGCGAAAATGCTGGATGCCCTTGGTGTTACAGAATTCAAAAAAGTAGTGGAAGCCCGGAAATTAGATGTGCCCAATTGGGTCTGGTCTGAAAATGAAAGCTCATCTGAAATTTATTTGCGTACAACAAGCGGCGAGCAACGGATTCGCACGATTGATGGAAACTCAAGAAATGCCTATAAGGCTCCAGGTATTCAGATTAAAGATTTAAGGGCTAGCAGTTCACCGCTGTTACACAATGCAGATGCATCGGTATGGGATATCCAGGATGGAGTGTTACTCCTTGAATTTCATTCCAAGATGAACAGCCAAGGCCCTCTATCTTTGGAGATGATCGTTCGAGCGATTGAGAAAGCAGCGAAAGGCTATAATGGCCTAGTGATTGGAAACCAAGGAACAAATTTTTGTGCCGGCGCTAATATCGCTATGGTTCTTATCGATGCAAGTAATGGTGAGTATGACAATGTTGATGCGGCGGTAAAGGCATTTCAGGCAGCCAGCATGGCTATCAAATATTCTCCGGTGCCAGTGGTGGTAAGTCCCCATGGCATGGCCTTAGGCGGAGGCTGTGAATTTGTGTTACACTCCAATCGCCCTGTCCTGTCTCCAGAGACCTATATCGGTCTTGTAGAAGTGGGAGTGGGTCTCTTGCCCGCAGGTGGCGGCTGTAAAGAATTAACCATTCGTGCCATGGATGCTAATAAACCCGGAATCGCTCTTAACCGTATTGCCAAAGCCTTTGAACTAATTGCGATGGGCAAGGTGGCGACCAGTGCTCAGGAGGCCATCGAATCGGGACTTTTGGATGCTCGCGCCGTTATTGCGAGCAACGAACAAACCCGATTAGAGCAGGCCAAAGATGAAGTTTTGGCCTTGGCCCGCGCCGGTTATCGTCCGCCGGCACCGGGTACCACGGAAGTTTTAGGAACAGAGGCTCTGGCGGCCCTTGAAACCGGAGTGTATCTCATGCGCGAAGCGGGTTGGGCGAGTGAACATGATCAAATTATTTCCGGCTCAGTAGCTCGAGTTTTAGCGGGAGGGGCTGTGACATCGGGAACTCGTGTTACAGAAGAATATCTTCTCGATCTGGAACGGGAAGAATTTATGCGCCTAGTAGGCATGAAAAAGACGCAGGAACGAATTGAATACATGTTGAAAAATGGAAAACCCTTAAGAAATTAAAGGAGTCTACAATGAGTGATGCAGTACTTGTTTCAGGAGCTAGAACTCCGGTTGGAAAAGCGGGAAAAGGCAGTTTAGTCCATTTTAGACCCGATACCATGGCCGCTCGCTGCGTAGAAGAGACTCTGCGGCGCGCTCCAGGCATGGATTCAAAAGACATTGAAGATGTGATTATGGGCTGCGCCATGCCTGAAGCCGAACAGGGCATGAATGTAGCACGCATGGTAGGCCTGCTTGCGGGCTTACCGGATACAGTCGCTGCCATGACCATCAATCGTTACTGTGCTTCGGGTTTACAATCCATTGCCTTGGCCTCCTCTCGCATCGCCCAAGGTGATGCAGAGGCAATTGTAGCAGGCGGTCTCGAAAGCATGAGCCTCCTGCCAATGGGAGGACATAAAATTGCGCCTAATGCAGAATTAGTGAAGAAGCTTCCCCAAGCCTATATGACAATGGGCTTAACAGCCGAGAAAGTTGCTGAAAAATATTCGATTGGCCGAAAAGAACAAGATGAATATGCCCTGATGTCACACCAGAGGGCAATAGCTGCGATTAGCGCGGGGCGTTTTAAAGATGAAATAGTTCCACTTCATTGGTCTGAAACTTCAGTTGACCAAAAAGGGAAATTGGTAAATAGAGAACTGGAGCTTCTCAATGATGAGGGCCCTCGGGCTGATACATCACTAGAAGCACTTTCTTCCTTAAAACCGGTATTTAAGAATAACGGAACTGTTACAGCAGGGAATTCTTCGCAAGTGAGCGATGGGGCTGCCTCAGTATTGCTAACATCCAGCGAGTACGCGAAAAGCCATGGACTGAAACCAATGGCCCGCTTGTTGAAATTTGCAGTCGTCGGTGTTCCACCCGAAATCATGGGCATCGCCCCCGCGTATGCAATTCCCTCAGTTTTAAAAAAGGCTGGTTTGAGTCTGGATCAAATTGATTTATTTGAGATTAACGAAGCCTTTGCATCTCAAACCTTAGCGGTGCTTAAAGAATTAAAGCTAAATCCTGAAAAAGTGAATGTTAACGGGGGAGCCATAGCGCTAGGTCATCCCTTAGGCTGTACCGGAACAAAACTGACACTGAGCTTGATTCATGAGTTACGTCGACGCGGCGGCAGGTACGGAATTGTTTCAATGTGTGTAGGTGGCGGAATGGGAGCGGCTGGACTTTTTGAATTGCTTTAATGGGCATTAACAAACTGTAATCAATAGAAATAGAAAAGTTAGGGCATCCTAATATTGGATGCCTTATAAGTTACAGATCCAAAAAGAAGTGTAACTCTGCTTTCAAGGTTGTTGTTGAGGCTTGATTCTTGCCGGCTACTGTAATGGGAAGCTGCACTTCTGCGCCCATGTAATTGGTAGCCTGATACAGGATACCAGGAATGGCTCGTAGCAGATTTCCATCTTTTACGTCGGATCCACTGGAATTCACCAAAAGGTCAGCGCTGGCACCCAGATAAAAACCAAGGTGCTGCTTTGCCAGTCGGGGATGCCGAATAACATATTCCC
>JBBQAD010000299.1:0-5138 GCA_038315885.1 Fibrobacteria bacterium
GAGCTATATCTTGAGCATTGGTGTTTAATCTTTTGCCGCTGAGCAGTTCGTCGCCGATATTTAAGATGCTGATATTCATCTGCTAAAAATATATCCTGCAACCATGACAAATTCTGTCATCTATCCACTTCGGGCTTTTTATGGTTTTTGTCGGATATTCGATCCGGTATAGACTTAGAGAAAGCTTACACGATAAAGTGGCATAATTAGCAGATGCCCTACTCCCGGCCTAGAGCCCTATTGTTAAGAATCCAAGCATCTCTCTGCTTTGGAATCTTTCTGGCTTTTTGCATAGCCCTGATGATGCCGATTTCGAGCTTTTCAGCTGCTGCGAAGTCTAAAGCGAGTAACACTGACACAATTTCTAAAACTGGAACTTCCCCAGACTCAGCGAAAACGAATAGCCCCGATACAAATGTACCGATTAAAGAAACAGCAGGCATTACAAAGAGTAAAGTAGCGAAAGGAACGAGCGATACCAGTAATACAAATAACACTAAGGCATTGAAAACGGACAGCTTATCTAAAGCTCCGGCAAAGCCAACCAGTACGACGCCTAGTGATACACTAAAGAAGCTTAATTCATTGGCGAAATCCGATACCAGCGCAGCAAAGGAAAAAAAAGATACAGTGAATCTGGTTAAGTCAGGAAAAATATCGGGGAAAAATCCCACTAAACCATCTGTTACAGCTCCAGATTCGTCTGCGAAATCATCCCCACCAACATCCGCTTCAAAAAATGATTCTGCCTCTAAGTCTGATACAGTCTCTGAAAAATCATCTTCAGACGCAAGTGTGAAAAAAAAAGACAGCTTGAGCCAGAAGTCTGACGATACACTCGCACAGAATGTAATAGTGCCGAAGGTTCTCACTAAGCCGGGCAACAGCCAGTATTACAAAGATTGGTTTTTCTTTGTCGGCAGGGATGAGGAATCTTATGTCTCTTTTGTGTTTAGTTTTGAACGGGCCAAAAATCGCGACAATGACAGCGCTCTGGCAAAATTTAACGGTTGGATCGCCTGGAAACAGGAATGGACCCATCTGGCTCCAGAAGAATACCCCTGTCAGTTATTTGATTCGCGTATCATTCCCAATCATCCCAGCTTTGATTTTCGCTGGCCGAATATCTATCAGAGCGGTACATTCGAATACCATTACGGAGATGTATTTCTCAATGTGATTTTTAATAGTCCGCAGCCCGTCTACCGGGCTTCCCAAAAAAAAGGGGATAAATTTGATTTTCAAATTTCAAATGCTACACTACAGGGACGCAGCCATGAGATTGCCGGTGTGTTATTACACTGTTCCATGTCGGGACCCCTCAAACTTTCGGCCTTGGAGGCCATCAGGCATGAACCAAAAGAAAATGGACGCTTTCTATTTTTGAACGCCCGCTTTGGGGAATCTTTTCTTCTATGGGATAACATTCCTTCACCAATTGCTACACAGAGCAAGGCCGCCGTCAAAATCCGCTTCGATGGGTCTGTTCTCCGCGATACCAGCGAAGTCGATGGCATCAGCACGGCAAAAGACACCATTCATTTACCCGAAATCGCGCTGGCCTGGAAATGGTCGGTTCCCCGCCTGGATTTGAACTTTGAGTTGATCAGCCAGGATTTTAGCGAGAGAGAAGAAAGTCTTCGTTATCACACACTCTTTGGCAGAGTATTTCACGACCAGCAATACCAGCGCTGTTCGGGAATATTGTTGGATTGGAGAGACACAGTTGAAGCTTTTCGCCCACCCATTGCTAAGGCTGTATCAAGTAATGAGGACTCCAATTCGGGGGCAGAAGTGGGTGCCGATGATGGAGCGCTACCCTGGAACAAAAAAAAGAAGAAAAAGAAGAGCAGCCTTGGGATTATTCGCAAACGAAAATAGGCTACTTAAGCTACTTAGGCTACTTAGGCCACTCTTGAGCTAAAGGGAATATTACCTTGTTGCTTTATGTCGTGCCGTACTTGGCTATCAGCCTTGGTTTTAGTTCAGATTTGCTTTCACTTTTCTGCCGCCCAAAATAGAAGCGGAATTCCTGAAATTGATAGTTTGCCGCTCAATGACTGGCAAGTTACGACCCATCCCCTCTCCTATTCCAAAGCCTTGGCCTGGTCGCTTTTTCTACCAGGGGGAGGCCAGTTTTATGGAGGACATCCCATTCGCGGAAGCTTTCTGGTGGGGCTGGAAGGAATTTTAATTGGAGATGGTTTTTTTAGTAAAAAATCATTTTTGGATGAACGACGAAGTGACTACTACCATTACCGCCAAGAAGCCTCGCGGGAATATCAGCGCTTTGCGGATTCAGCTGGCCAGATTAGCCTTTCTCAAACCCAGTTTTATAAAAATATCAACCTCGCGCGCGAAGCCGAAGATTTGCTTGTAACACAGGGCGATTTGGGCAATTCAGAAATCGCCTGGGGCCTTGGACTCCATCTTTATGGAATTTTGGATGCTATGGAAATTGTCTATCGAAGTCGTCATCCTCAAGGCGAAAAAAAATCGGTTCGTTCTGCCCTCTATCGAGGCCTATTATTTCCCGGAGCTGGGCAATTGTATAACAATCGCTATGGCAAATTTGGTCTGCTCTGGATGGGTTTATCGGCAAGTGCGATTTCTGCCTATTCCCGACAACAAGTCGTCGATCATTTTCAGGAGCGAGTCCAACAGGCCAAACAAGAGTCTTCTCTTAATTTTGCCAGCGGGCGTTCTTCATTAACTTATTTGGACAACCAATTAACTCTCTATCGCAAACGGAGAAATCAATATTACTGGGGTATAGCTCTGTTGTACATCTATTCGATTATGGATGCCATGGTCGACGCGGCCCTCTCTGATTTTGATGCCCCCAATCGCTATGCACTGGAATGGGGACCTGAGCCAACGTCACTCGCCTTGACGATTAAGTTTTAAGTTCAGCCCGCTTTTTTGCATATATCTCTTCTATTGTAGCACTAATTCTGGCATAGGCTTGCTGTGGGCTAAAACTATGCTCAAAACACTCTTCAATTAAGAATTCTAGACTTTGTGGTTCCAGAATCTGTTGCCAACAATTCAGCCGAAAATCGAAATACACTTCGCGATGGTCCAAAGGCCATGCAAGTGGAAGCTTCTCAATCGCTTGCTCCAAGCCATCCGAATCCCAGCCACATAAAAAAAAAGGCAGCAGAAAGGACTGAATCTCTTTGATTTGGGATTCCTTGATATTTCGCTTATGACTGATGCGAAGACTTAATTCTTGCAATTTGGTTTGTTGTTCTGTACTTAAGCCTTGCAAATTAAGCTGACCGACCTGAGAGAGAGAAAAACTCATGGTCCTATTGTATTACTTCTACTTGCCTGAGTCGAATTCAGGCATATGAAATAAAAAAGCCCCGGTACTTTACCGAGGCTTTTCGACTATTTAATCTAGTTGTAATTATTTATGGATTGGGATTCTGAATTGGGGTTCCACTCAACAAGGGCGCACGAACCACAACAACAAGATTGCCTCTTATTTGGACTTTTTTGGAATCAATAGGGTCAGATAAAAACGTCACTGGCTCAGTCATATTTTGAGCTTTAGCCGTATAAAGATTCCTACCTGCATCGAAAACTACTGTAGCGCTTTCAACTGCTATAGTGATTCCGGGATCGGTTGGATCTTTGACCAAAATGACCTTGCCACCACTGGCGTTTATAGCACTCTGCAAGATTTGCAGATCTCCGTTGTAGAAGCCCTTGGGTGCCTGATTTGAATCCGGTGGAAGGGGGTTTGGATTTGGTATGGGATTTGGGTTCGGGTTCGGAGTTCCGCCCAGGGCTCCCACGGGGACTACCATGGGCAAGCCACCTTTAAGCTGCAATTTTTTGTGGTCGGCTTGATCTGCAAGGAAGGTCACCTGATCCGGCATACCAGTCACTGTAATTGTATACATCTTTTTGAGCGAATCCATTTTCAAACTAGCGACCTCGAGCAAAACAGTTTTACCTGAATCATTGGCACCAGCAACTAAGATTGCCTTTCCACTGCTGGTGGCAATTGCACCTTGCAGAGCAATCAATTCACCAGAAAAGATTGCGGGTCCACTGGTGTTTGGAATTGGATTTGGGTTTGGAATTGGATTTGGGTTTGGACCTGGATTTGGACCGGGGTTAGGAAGGCCAATGGGTCCCGGACCATTCTGCTCAGGACATATTGCTCCCGCTGGTGCAATACTGGTTTTGCGAATCTCAACGCTGATTACACCATTGTACACTTTGCCTTTTGAATCCCTGGCTCTTTCGACCAAGCTGGGAGTTCCGGGTATGAAAGGATCTTCTAGCACTACAAAGACACCCTCTTTGAGAACCTTGGATTTTTCTTCCGCTGGAAAATCAGGACCAAAGGAGGCTTCGTCAGCGACTAGTAAAACAAAGTTACACTTGTCGGGAGCGTTTCCATTTTTCACATGCAGTGAATCATTCTTGATTTTCAAGACCTGACCATTCCACATGACTGCAATAAACCCGCCGTCTTCAATCTGTAATTTTAGCTTGATAAAATCACGGAAGCTGCTCGAATTGCCCAACATGGGCCTAGGGCCTACGCCAGTGTTATTGTTGCCGCCAAAGGGATCGCCTCCGACAGGCGCGCCGGGTGTTCCAGGTTGAGGATTGTTTGGACCATTAAAGCCCATTCCCGATTTATCCTGTTCCATCCAGCCCATAAATTTAACGGCTGCGCTGGCGGTAGGCAGAGCATTCGCGCCTTTAAAGACCGAGCTATGCTGACCGGGAATACTTTTATGTATGGCTGCCGAGTCAAAGTTTTCGAAGATGTGACCATCCATGACCCACTTGTCGCCCGCTTTACCAACATGACCACCGACTTCCATGGCGATTCTCCAATCCACTCCCTTTTCTTCTAAGCGGGCATTGAAATCGTAGCCTCCATCGGGTTGTGTCCGGATGTCTACATTAGTGAATACTCCCACTGTATCATCAAATTCAACGGCGATAACAGTTAACATCACTTTTCCATCGCTGCCACGAGAAAGAATGAAGTGAACGCTGTCTGCGCTAGAAGGTCTAGGTCTCAAATCAAATGCAGGACCGATGGGACCGTTAACAGTTCCATTGGGCTGACCGATGAATGTTCCACCTGGTCCGGCATTGTTACCTGG
>JBBQAD010000099.1:0-9239 GCA_038315885.1 Fibrobacteria bacterium
TATCCTCAGGCTGAGCCTCAGAGAGGCTAATATTCTTCGGTGTATACATCGTTTGACCCAACACCCAGCCCGAACCATGACTCACCGAATCTCCCAAAAATTCTAGAGGTAGCCATGAAATTGGCCCAGAATACCGCAAAGGTAGCAGTGCCTGCCAACCATTGGTGTAGTGTTGATCAGTTCCTTCACTACCGAACATATCATTTTCAAATCGAAAATCGATTCCGGATAGCGCAACTTGTTTCACTAACCAGTTAGGCTCTGCATTGGACATTGATACTAGTATTGGGATAAGCAGTAAAAGTAATAATGTTTTATTTTTAATATCATCATTCATGATGTAACCACTTTAAATTTAGTCCAGCTTCAGGGCCCCTTAGTTGAGGATGTTGTTGGTATCCCAAACGTTTCAAAATCAAATCACTATATTGACATAGTTTTTTTAGATCAACATTTAAGCTTCCGGCTTTTTCACGAATAAAGCGCAGGGAATAAGTAAATGCGCTATAGCCCCAGGTCTGGGAACTTGCAGAGGCCGCAAGTTGACCCGAAGCACATGCGGCAAAGAAAATAGCACCTTTAAGGTTATTTCCAAATTCATCACGATCATTTGTAACACTTGATTGAGAGATGATTTGTTGATTAGCAGCAACATCAAATGGCTGTCCGGGTGATTTTGGCCGTCGGGAAGCTGGAAGAAGATCAAAGGCCCCACTAAAGCAGCAATCCAACAAAAAGAGTTGCTGTTTGGACGCTAAAGATTCACTCAGCTTTCTGAATTCTGATCCAAAAAAGGGTCCATCTCCCAAAAGTAAAGCTTCCTCCTTTTTTCCTTCCGAATTTAATAGCAGATCTCCATGACCACTGTACACTAAGTAAAATCTATCTCCTTCATACAATAACTTTGCCAGTTTATCCCAATGTTCACGAATATTGGCCGAACTTGCCTGAGCATCTAATAAGAGATGCAGATTCGATTGTGGAATTTTGCAATAGCGCACTAAATGATCCTTCCAAAAGGTCAGATCTTTTTTTGTAGCTGGTAAATCATTCGATCCACCGGGATAGTCTCCCACTCCAAGGAGAAGTGCCTGATGCGACATCGTTAATTATTTGCCACGGGGTCTGTGGGTTTTGTACCAGTAACCCGAAGTTGAGTGATACGATTCAGCAAATCAAACCAGAACGGGGCTCCGACACTACACGCCAAAGCCGAAAGCGTCCAACCAAGCATTTTAAGTATGCCATATGCTATCCATTTCAAAATCGTACCCCAAGTGCTATCAGGCAACATAGCGAGTTCATTGGAACGAAGCAGATTGCGATACTGTGTTTCACTAGCCCAGCCGATGGGCAAGGGTAACTTATCAATTTCCGCCTTCAGAGCTTTACTTTGCTGCAGGGCTTCTTTTTCCGAATGATTAAAAGAGGAGCTAGGTATATAAGTTGTATCTTGCGAAATCCGAATGGCTGAGGCAACTAATACCGCCCTGCTATCGGAATCAGTCCACAACAATTTGGTAATGCGAAAGGTGTCTACATTCATTGATACACTTACAATTACTGAAAAACCAATAATTAGTGAACCTGCTTGACGGCGATACCACCCAGACACCCTATCCATACATTCTTTATACCAAAGTTCTATTCCCCCCAGGGGTTCCTTTTGTAACAAAAAACTTCGCCGCACGAGCGCGGTCATTGCCCGTCCGATATCCAATAATTTTTGTAAATCTTTATCTGGGTTATTTAGTTCAATTCGACGCTCATCCATTTCAGCATCACTAAGGACTCGAGATCTTCCCATATATCCCGTAGCGTTTTGCAAATTTGTTACAATCGTTTCAGCTTCTTCTGCATTGGGAAGTAGGCTTGGCCCGCCATTTTCTAAGGCTTCTTTTTCTCTCCCCGTAGCCAGACTATCGATAATACATTCGCAAAGTGCTTGGGAAAAATTACTGCTGGAAATATACGAGATGCGAACAGATTTTTTTACTTCTTTTTCAATTTCTGTAACATCAACATTTTGGTAACTTTGGCAAGCTATTAAGGGGTGATTGTAGAGCGAATTACATAACTTAAGACCCAGCATCTTTTCTAAGGCACTGCGCAAGACACTCGATCTCGACTTGACAAAGGAGAAACGATTGGTCCACTCCCATGTGGAGAGGAGCTCCACCCCCGCCGAACAAAAGACGCTAAATACGAAGTAGATCAGTACTAAGCCGATGGCGACTTGAATTAAAGCAGAATCCAACATGGCGTTCCCTTCCCTAGGAATAAGCTCGAATCCCCAACCTAGTTAATAAAAGTAAAGAGAAGTTCTAACCTAGTAAAGCAGAATATTCAGGCCAATACTGTTACATCGTAGGCATTAAATTTTTCATCTTTGGTTACGATGGCTGCTCTAAGCTTTTTCGCGGTTGCGATGATAAATCGATCTGCAAGATCCTTGTGATGGTCCGGTAGCTGTACTGAAGCGAACAAAATTTCAGTAGACAGTTCAGCGCTTAAGAGTTGATGATGCTTTTGAATGGCATGAAACCATTCTTCTGGAGGCAAGGGTAGAATTAGTTTTCCTTGCTTAAATTTTTGACCTATTTCCCAAGCCGAAATAGGTGATACATATACCGCTGAGGCGTCTTCAATGGCTTTGTAACAAGACTCGGAAAGTTCTTTGTTTCCCGAAGCAAGCCAAAGTAATCCACATGTATCTAATAGCAGGCGCTCATGCATCTTCCCAATCCTCATCCAAAGAACTGGCTGGATCATAGTGAATCTCAATTTCACCCAATTTTATATCTGGTATCGTTCGCTTCTTTTTTTCAATCAATTTGATTTCAGCGACCGGACGTCCATGCCGGGCTATCACCACTGGTTCACCGCCCCGCTCTAATGCCGAGATTAGGGCAGAAAGCTGGGTTTTAGCTTCATGGATAGAAACTATAGTCATTTAGCTATAATAGACTATTAGACTAAAATATCAAGCAAAAATGAATAGTGCTTGAAATTACGATAAAATTGGCGATTGTTATTCTCGCTCTTGACTTACAAAGCAGCCACAGCCCCTTGATGAATCGATATACCGTCTGCGAGGTCCTCCGCTATCCAGAAAAAAACCTAGATGTTTACAAAGTTTATTTGCCGATTCGTTTTGCTATAAATCAATTTTTGTAACGGAGGTTTTGATCCCACTCTGCGGATCATTGCCTTTTCTCTAGCTGAGGCAAAATTTCAGTCGGTGCAAAAAATGCACATATTGAAATTGACCGAAAAGACCTATTTCATTTGCTTCATAGATTCCTCTTTTTTTAAATATTTTTCCTTATATGACCTCCCCCACGCTTATCAACCTCGCACCCCATCAGTCCCACCCCAATCATCAACAACGCCTTCTACTCCTGCAACTTTTAGAACACGGCATTCAATCCGTCACCGCCCCTCATCTCTGCCGAGAAGTATTACAAATAAGCCAGCGTGGCTCCCAATGTTCCTTTGGCGTAAAAGGTCAATCCCCCTTTTCCATCGATACAAGCAAGCAAAAAATTATTTTGTTGGCAGCCGGAAAAGCCGCCTGTCCCATGGTCGAAGAAGTATGTAAACAATTAGACACCTCCCTATTCACCCATATTTGCGTCAGCAGCCATCTCCCGGAATGGTCGTGGTTAGCTACTGTGTTACAATCACAACCGAACTTACGCGCCAAAATATCCTATCACTATGCAAGTCACCCCGAACCAAATTCTGCCTCAGTATCCGCTGCTACTGAAATGTTAAACATCAAAGCAAATCACAACTTAAATGAAAACGATCATATCTTTATGCTGCTCTCCGGAGGAGCTTCGGCTTTGCTCTGTAAACCCGTAGTTGGCTTATCCCTATCAGAAAAACAATTGTGTAATAAACTGTTACTCTCTTCTGGTCTAGGGATTGAATCTATCAACGTAATTCGTAAACATCTCTCCGCCATCAAGGGTGGACGGCTTGCCCAAGCACTGCATCCCTGCCAAATTCATACCTATGCTTTAAGCGATGTACCTGGAGATGAGCCAGCCAGTATTGGCTCCGGACCTTGTGTACCTGATCCCAGTACATACCAAGATGCGCAACAAATTTTGATAGAATCAATGCTGTGGGATAAATTTCCCGAGACAGCAAAAAACCATTTCGAAGCGGGTATTCAAGGTTTACACAGTGATACACCCCATATCCTCCCCCATTCAGATTTTCATCTGCTTGGAAATGTGGAAAGCGCCACCAAAGCCATTCAAAATCAAGCCGCTCAACAAAAACTGCACATCGCTAGATCAAACAAGCGATTTTCAGGAGAACCCTTGGCAGCATCCCAACACTTTTATGGAGAAATTTTGGAAGCCTATTCACAAGGCTGGCACGGCTTAGTTGCCGGGGGAGAATGTCACCCCAAATTACCAGTTCGACCCGGAAAAGGAGGTCGAAACCAAGCCCTGACACTTCATTTAATCCAACAAATGCAGAATTTCCCCGTAAAATGGACCCTAGCTTGCTGCGGCAGTGATGGGCAAGACTACCTACCAGGAATTGCTGGAGGGATTGGAGATGGAGAAGGTGAAGGAAGGAGAGATAGTAACAGTGCAAAGCTCCAACTCGACCAGGAGGATCTTGCATCCCTACAAGTAGCTATCCAGAATTTTGATAGCTACAATTGGTTAGAGCCCAGGAATGGTTTGATTCAGTCCAAGGCCACTGGCAGCAATGTGGGAGATTTGGTGCTTATTTTATGGAATTGATCGAAGTGATAAAATATAGGGATTCAGAACAATGTTAACAGTAGGTTTTGTTTTTGATTGGGATGGCGTCTTGGTCGATTCTTCTCGTCACCATGAAGAGAGCTGGGAGCGTTTGGCAAAAGAATTGGGACGAAGTTGCAATCACGAACAATTTATGGCTGGCTTCGGCATGAAAAATGAAGTCATCATTTCCGAAATATTACACTGGAGCGAAAATGCCGACGAAATCAAGAAAATATCCTTGCGCAAAGAAGTACTTTACCGGGAAATCGTCAAAGAATGGGGCATCAGTCCGCTTGCAGGAGTCAAAGAATTCATCCATCAATTAGATACATTAAAGGCGCCGCGTATCATTGGTTCTTCCACACATTTAGAAAACATTGAAACCTGTCTCGAAATGATGGGAATGCGAAAACAATTTCCCCTGATTGTTTCAGCTGAAGATGTATCCAGAGGTAAACCCGACCCCGAAGTCTTTCTTCTTTGTGCACAAAGGCTAAATTTGGAGGCGGGCCAATGTATCGTATTTGAAGATGCGGTAGTGGGAATACAGGCTGCCCAGGCTGCCAAAATGAAAGCAGTAGCAATCACCAGTACTCGAGAAGCCAGTGCACTTTCCTTTGCCGATAAAGTAATTTCCAATTTAGGTGAAATTGATCCCCAGTCCTTACCGACTCAGCTGAGTATGGGAGACACGCTACCACATGAAACCTGAACATCGAGCCTATGGCCTAGACAAAGTTGTTCGACGAGCCTACCAAGAAGAACTGGTTCGAATCGATGCTCGCAAAGGTTTCACTTTAGAGGTTTTGATTAACGAAGTGCTAAATGCAGAGATGCAGCGCTTGAAAGAGTATCGCAAGGCACCGCGTCATCACGAAGATAAACAATTCTGGGCAGAAATTTCCCGCAGATTTCGTCGAGCCAATTCAGATCAACAGACGGAAATTCTCCTCGACATCATTAAACGTTTTGCCAGTGAGGTGATAGGAAATTTTGACGAGCGCCTGTATCGCGTGGCGACCAATATTGTTCCCTGGGCAATGAAACTATTGCTAGCTAAGACTTCGCCGCAAAATTTTTTAACGGGATTGAGCAATCGCTTCAATCTCGAAGATGTTTTAAGTGTAACAGGTCATATCGAAGAGGCTCGGGAACTGGCAAAGCGCGGTACTTTAATCATGACTCCCATGCATATCAGTAATCTGGATAGCATTGCCGTAGGTCTTGCACTGCATAGTTCAAAACTTCCTCCTTTTTTATATGGCGCAGGGCTAAACTTGTTCAGCAATCCCATCATCTCCTTTTTCTTGAACAATTTGGGTGCCTATAAGGTAGATCGGACGAAAACAAGCCCTCTTTATAAAAATGTTCTGAAACACTATGCAACACTATCGCTGGAACTGGGTAATCACAATCTTTTTTTTCCCGGCGGCACGCGCAATCGCCGAGGCGATGTAGAACAGTATCTCAAACTGGGATTATTAGGCTGCGGCCTCGGTGCCTATCAAAACAACTTGAAATCGGGAAAAGAAAAACCGGATATTTTTGTGATTCCTGTAACTATTTCTGAGGGTCTCGTTTTAGAAGCGTCCTCACTAATCTCGGATTTCTTAAAAAGCACAGGCAAGAGCCGATACATTATTGACCGTGAAGGCTTAGGGGGAAGCTTCAAAACTTTGCGCTTTGTTAACAATCTTCGTACCTTGAATTCCCGCATTCATATTCACTTATGTGAGGCTCTAGATTTATTCGGCAACCGGGTTAACAGTCAGGGTGAGAGCTTGGACGTTCAAGGAAGAGTCATTAATCGATCCCGCTACCTGATGCATAATGGAACCATTGTGACCGATGCCCAACGTGATCGTGAATATACCCGTAACCTGGGCAGAACAGTATTGCAGTATTTTCAAAAAAGCAATTTTCCGCAAGCAACGCATCTCTGCGCATTTGCTCTTTTTGAATTGCTTTTTGATTCTCGCTCAGACCGTTCTATCGATCTATATCAATTTCTTCGTTCCGATGCGGGTCTAAAGGGAATGGAAAGATCCCAATTTCTAGAAAGGATTTCTCTTTTAATGGGCGAACTTCAAAAACTGGAAGTTTCAGGAAAAATTTGCCTCGATACTCTATTGAAGAACGGTAGTTCAGAAGATATCTACAACACTGCTTTGCGCTTATTCACAAGTTATCACTCTGGACGAACAATGCTTGAAAAAAATGGGCGCGTCCTTTCGCTCGATTTACGGCTTCTGTACTTCTACCATAATCGTCTCGAACATTATGGTCTCGAACAAACTTTGCAATCTGATTTTTCTAATCTAGGCCAAGGACAAAGCCATGTCTCAGCTTAATGCCTGTACTGTCGGCGTTATCGGGGGCGGCAGCTTTGGAACTGCCCTTGCTAACACAATTACACTCAAAAATCAGGATGTCAAAATCTGGTGCCGAAAGGAAGAGCAGGCTAAGGAAATAAACCAGAAAAGACAAAACTCAAAATATCTTCCTAATGTAACTCTCTCCGAAAGACTGCTTGCCGTTTCACAGCTGCAAGAGATCATAGAATCTTGTGCATTGTTGTTTTTAGCAATACCTAGTTCGCACTTTCGCACTATTTGCCGCGAAATAGGAAATTGGACCCAAGGCGACCAAATTATCATCTCGACGACTAAGGGAATCGAAGCGGAAACCCATTTGTTAATGAGTCAGATTATTCCCCAAGAGACCTGCTGTTTAAAAGTTGGTGTCTTAAGCGGCCCCAATTTGGCCAAAGAATTGGCGGCACAAAAACCGGCAGGTACTGTTATCGCCAGTCGTTATCAAGAAGTAATTGAAGTGGTACAAAAATCCATCGCCGGGCCTTCACTAAGAGTCTATGGGAGCAGTGATGTATTCGGTGTTGAATTGGGAGGTGCGCTAAAAAATATTTACGCTATTGCGACAGGTATGATGGCCGCCCTTGAATTGGGAGACAACAGCAAGGGACTGTTATTCACCCGCGCTTTGGCAGAAATGTGCCGCTTTGCTGCCAAGCTGGGAGCCAACCCCATTACATTTTTAGGTCTTGCCGGAGTAGGTGATCTGGTCGCGACCTGTTCTTCTCCCCTCAGTCGTAATTTTCGAGTGGGATATCAACTTGGCAAAGGCAAAAATATCGGGGATGCCATTAAAGAAGTCGGTGAGGTCGCAGAAGGTGTTAACACTTTAAAAATGATTCATGAAATGTCTGCCCAGCAAGGTGTGACATTGCATGTAATGGAAGCCGTTTACCAGGTGGTTTATGAAAATCGTAACTTACGTGAAGTCATTGAAGATTTAATGCGCGTTCCTCAGATGGCCGATGTCGAATTTTCAGATTGGACTTCGGGTCTTAGCACTTAAAATCTGTTTAAGCACAGATACGTGTTTTCTCGTTTAACTAATTCACGAAATGAGTTCTACTTATTTGGGTTCAGGGTTCAGTAGCTTGACAAATTAAGACTCCAATTCAGTTTTATCTGAGGATTAAACTTCATTGATTCCAAAATTCAAAAGGGAAATTCCTTAAAATGCTCATTTTTTCCCGAATTGTGGTTTTTAAATGTAGGGACATCTAAATTATACCCGAACTAAACGACCCACCAGTACGGCCAGGGTTACAAGGAGTCCTATGTTAAAGCTCAGTAAAATTTTCACAGTTGTATCTCTATGTCTGCTCTCACAGGTAGCTGCAGAGATGTATGAAATTGACCAAGCACATTCGAGTGTATACTTCAAAGTCCGCCATATGGGAATATCAACTGTAACTGGAAACTTTAATGAGTTCAGTGGTACTATCGATCTCGACACCGGCGACGTTTCAAAAACTTCGGGCAACATGACGATTCAGGCAGCCAGCATTGACACACGAAACAAGAAAAGAGATGGGCATCTAAATGCACCTGACTTTTTCGATACCCAGAAATATCCCACTATTGAATTCAAGAGCACACGGATTTCAGACGTAAATGGTGATAAAGGAAAACTTCATGGCGACCTCAGCATGCATGGTGTTACAAAACCCATTGTTCTCGATATTGAACTAACGGGAAAAATAGCTGATCGAATTGGTTTTACCGCATCCGGGCTTATCAATAGAACGGAATATGGACTTACCTGGACGAAGTTGATGGAAACTGGTGGTGTAGTGGTTGCCGAAGAAGTAAAAATCGGCATGGATATTGAAGCTGTAAAGAAAAATCCAGAACAAATGAAGCCTGATTCTAAAGCAGCTAAACAGAAGAAATAAGCTGCCAGTACAAACTCTTTATTTTACTTCGCTTTTGACCTGCTCAAAGAGATATTCGAGTAACACTCCTTGGGTTTGACCGAATCTTTTTTAATCAATTTGGTTTCTTCCATCTGAGAAACCAATTCTTTCCAGCGTGCCTCTGTCATGGCTCCACTGACCACACCTGAACTGTCTTTCGCCAGGGGACGCATGGCTTCAAC
>JBBQAD010000404.1:0-3767 GCA_038315885.1 Fibrobacteria bacterium
ATGATCTCTGCCTTAAAATCACCGTCGATATCATAAGCGACAGGATGAAATTCAATATGGTGATTGTAAGGTGTTCCAGAGGGCCCGCACTGTGTATCAAAAGACCATTTTGGGCTCTCACCAGAAAACATTTTATAGACTTCAATTTTAAATGTGCCAGATTTTAGCGGAGTTGGCCAGAAACCGTTAGAACTGGGATTCCATGTTACAAATTCCAGTTCGCCATCTCCATCGGTATCGGCAAAATGGGCATTTCCCAATTGTAAACGTTTTCCCTTGGTGCCAGGAAAAAGGGTAACCCAGTCATGTCCAGTCTTTAGGGTATTCACTTTAAATGAATTGGATTTTTGACCTTTCAGGCTTCCCGCTTGCGGAATGACATAATACTGGAATTCTCCGGGCCCCGGTGTATCATTGTAAACCGTTTTCGATGATGCAGTTCCAATTTTCGAATAGTCTTCACCTGATTTACTTCTATAAACATCAAATCCAGTGTTTGAACCATCTTGAACCAGATAACGCCAGCTTACGAATACTTTGTAATCATTTTGAGGCACGGCTATCAGGCCTCTACCGCTCATGTTCAAACCGCCTTGGGCAGAAAATCCAAACTGAACGAACAATATCAGGTATAAAATTGGAAATAGAAAATTCATGATGGACCCTTTACTATTTGTATGAAGAAAATAGGTGGTCAACTTGATAAACATTGTGATCACTCCATGAAAGCAGGAAAAACTAAAGATTGTAGACCGTATTTGAGATTTACCCTACGCCCCAAGTAATTCAGATTTTGGTATTTATTTTGATTCAGCAGATCAACCCTCTCGAGTTTATTTGCCTTATGTAACTCGATATATTTTGGCACATGTAAAGTGCTGCTGATTGATTTTCTGATGCGCAAACCAATAACAGAACTTGTAGGAGGAGCTAGACTGATTACTGTAGATGTTTCTCCCGCCTTTTTCGTAAAAGTTTTCCAAATCTTTGTACCATCATTGTCAGGAGAGGCAAGGTAGACTTCGATTGTAACATCTCCATCGAGGTTCAAATTTTTCAATTCAATATCGACGGGTTTTCCCTGGCCGAGTACCAGAGCGCAGGGCTCCTTAGCTGAATTCAAACAGCCTACTCCCCAAATTTCATAACCACGGACGGCAGCTTCGGAAGTGAGATGTGTCTCCATCACTGGAATCTCGCCTTTGTTCAAATCGAGGGAGATGGCTGCCATTTTCCATACTCTGGGATAGGCTGGTTGATTGCCGGTATAAAAGACTCGAGTGTCATTACTTACTATACCTGTCGTGGTGTAAAAGGCTGATCCGGTCAGGCCGCTATGGATAAAATTGATAAACTGCTTGCCATGAAATTCAAAGGCTCTGAGGTCAGTGGTCCAGGCAGGTCCACTGTCATAGTGATTGTTCCACTCCGTATTGAATACCGGAATTTTTTTACCCAGATGAGCCTTACAAAGCGCAATAACATTTTGGGCCATCGGTTCGAATTGTTCGGGGTAGGCATCGGGCTGGTAATTGTGATAAGAAATGAAATCAATATTTTCTTTAATGAAGGGATCGGTCAGCACACCCATCAACCATTCAAAAGCACGTTTATTCGAAGGGTTTTTTGCATTAGGAATAGGAGGAGCCAACAAAGTAGGTCCTCCAATCTTAACGGTTTTATTAACTTCGCGAATAGCTTTGTGCATGTGTTTGTAATATTCGACATACAGTTGAAAGTGGGTCAATCCGCTTTTAGCCGGGTCGAGCATTTTAGGCTGCCAGTCGGGTTCGTTCCAAACTTCGATATAGTCAATACTGCTTCCGTATGTGGTTACAATCCGTTTGATAACATCTTCAAAGGTATTCCAGTCCTTGGGCATACCTGCATTAGTGCCAGTAACAGACAACTGTTCGGGAATACCCCCGATTGCTACCATGGTGATGTATCCATTTTTTTTGGCGTTGACTATGGTGGCAATGTTTTTGTCTTTGGTATTAACTATTTTTAAATCTTTGATTATTCTGCTGGGAGTGCAGAAAGAGCGCATAAAGGTTATTCCGTAATTCTTGTATTCACCAGAAGCTTCAAATCCGCAGGCTCCAAAAATGAGGCCCGAGCTAGATTCTCTTTGCTTGCTGTAGTCAATGGAAATTTTTCGTGTCTGGGAATAAACAGATATGGTTCCAAAAATAAGGAATAGTGAAATTGTATATCTAATGTTAAAAACCATTCAGCTCTCCGATTTTAGCGCAACGCAAGTTGATTTAAAGAGTGAAATTGTCTCGTAAAAATGAAAACCTTTCCTAATAATTGATTACATATGTGTAGGATACCATAGTTCATTTATTAATTTTTTGTTTTCAATTTGGTGTAATAAAAAGGTCTGTCTGTAATTTGCAGCTCAAAAGAAAGAAATTTCGACAAAAATCTTGGACCGAAAGAATTATCACAAAGGTTTTTTGTCAGTACCTAGTAGCCGATACTTTGAAATACCCCTTAGCTTGTAATCACAGGACATCCTCGATGCTTTTGAGTCTCGCCTGCTGCATTCGTGCGAAAACTTCAAAAATTAGCCAGGGGATCAAATAAAACTGCGCTTAACAAGCAAAATTCCTTCTTTTTCCTTTGTACCTGGCTTACCAGTCTCTAAAATCAATAGGCTAACAGAGCCACCTTACGGAGAGGCATGGAAAGCTTGAGTTTAGAGAAGCCCTCAATTTTCGGTACAAAAGAAGAATGCAGCCCTTCAGCCCTTTTGGGTCTGCTGGCTCGTATTCATTCACAAGCTAATGGTTCAAAAGACGAATCACAAACTCAACAACTGGAACTGCTTTTTCAAAACCTGGAATCCCGCATGGAACAGTTTTTCGGCCTACTAAAGCTGAACTATGTAAAAAGCGATTTTGTAACCGGAATGATGGATGAATATCTTGCACTGGCCGGCTCATCCATATCAAAATCGTCTTTTGATGCCGTGTTTCATTCCATTGGAGACCCCGTCATCGTTTTGAATTGCGCGAGTGAAATTACTCTCGCCAATCGGGCTCTTTTGGAAATCGGAGATTATAAACTTCATGAAATTGAAAATCAACATATATCAATATTGGTGAACGGTCTGAGGCCCTTTACTCAAGCCTTTGATCAAGAAAAACCCGGTCGAAATATCTTTCGTAGCGAACTTTATTTAAAATTAAGGCAAGGAAAACAAATTTCCATTTCGATTTCAATTTCGCCGCTTTATGAAAATGAGGAATTGGAAGGATGGGTATGTCTCTTGAAGGATATTACTCAAGACATCGCCTATGAAAAAAAACTATTTGAAGCAAAGGAAGCTGCAGAGGCCGCTGCACGGGTAAAATCCGAATTCCTTGCCAACATGAGCCACGAAATTAGAACTCCCTTGAATGGAATATTAGGTTTGACCCAGTATTTACTGGATACCCGTATGGATGAAGATCAAAAGGACTGCTTACAAACGATTCATCGTTCTGGTGGTACATTGTTAAGACTTTTAAATGATGTACTCGACTTTTCAAAATTAGAATCAGGAAAGATAATCTTTGAAGAAAGGGTTTTCAGTCCTTTACAAATAATTGGGGATGTCTGCAAATTGTTTAACAAACAAGCGCAAGACAAGGGCCTGGTCCTTGAAGTCAATCCGCTTCAGCCAATAAGTGGAAATACAAAATTATTGGGAGATGATCATCGTATCAAGCAAATTCTTTCAAATTTGATTGGAAATGCCGTCAAATTTACAAAAGAGG